>JAITRV010000120.1 GCA_031288215.1 Spirochaetaceae bacterium
ATATATCCTATCATTCAGGATAATGTATTCATCGGCGCGGTTGCGGGGGTGTCCCCCGAGTTGACCGAAGACGGTAAAACAGCCGCGGAGTATAAAGACCTCATTTCCTCGCTCCGTGGCAATAGGATCGAAACGTATGCTGATGCTGCCAAAATCGCCGCTAATAGGAATTATGTTCTGATGCAATCCCTCTATCGTTTCTGGTTCTACAAGGGCGGGTATTATGATGGGAGTAGTGATACGGCACCGGCTGGTTTTGGCGGAAACACCGGACCTGCCGTCGGCACTACCGTAGCCAGTCTTTTCCAAGACTTGGTTAATCAGCTCCCGGTTGGGGAGTATGTGGTGGTAAAAATCGGTGATGGTGGTGGTGATTACGCCAACAAAGCCTATGAGCGGTACACCAAGGGTAGCTCGGGGATAACGACAGAGTATTGGAAGTATACGGCAACAGTAGGTTGGACGGCGGTAGCCCCCTGACCTGAATACCGGGCGCCCATAGCCGGTAAAGCCGGGGAGGGTGGTGCGGACCAGCGGTCCGCATCCACACTCCCCGCTTTTTTTGACCAGCCCACCTGTCCCGGCTTCTTAATCCCTGTAAAGCCCTTCGCCCAACCGGCCACGGCAGCCTCAGCCGGCAGCCCGACCCGCCCCCACGCGGAAAGGCCGGTCGGCGGATACTCCCGCCGGAAAAACCGGCACGGGCCGGCATGGGCCGGCACGGACCAGAATCGCGACGGGGGGTGGCGGTGGGAACACATGGGGGGGACCCCCGGGGGGCCCCATGTGTTCCCAGCCGCCAGGACCCCCCCGCAGATATCTCGTGTGCCGGTCCGTGCCGGCCCGTGCCGGGAGGACCAGCCGGCGGGGTATCCCCCGGACTATCCGGAGTATCGTAAAACCCTCCCAAATCCTTGGGTTTTATACAAAAATTCGTCCTTAGGGAGCTAAAAACATTGCCTTTCGGAGGGATATTTACGATATTTATATCATGTCAGAACAAAGTGTAGTCCCTATTGATCAGATCCTTCCCAATAAACTGGCGTTGGTTGCCCTTATGGGACGGCCGATTTTTCCGGGTATCTTTACCCCCATCATGATTGGGAATCCCGCGGACGTGAAGGTCGTTGACAATGCCGTTGCGGGGGACGGGCTCATCGGCCTTGTGATGCTGATGAACGAGACCGAAACGCCCGCCATCGGCGATCTCTTTAAGGTGGGTACGGCGGCGAAGATCGTCAAGAAGATTAACCTTCCCGACGGGGGGGTCAATATCTTTATCTCAACCCTGAAACGGTTCAAGATCAAGAAATCCCTGAACCCCTCAAACCCCATCGTGGCGGCGGTCGAGTACCTGGAGGATGAGGAGGACGACACCAGCGAGGTAAAGGCCCTGACCCGGGCCCTGATCAGCGAGATGAAACAGATCTCCGAAAACAACCCCCTTTTCTCCGAGGAAATGCGGCTCAACATGATCAACATCGATCATCCCGGTAAGATCGCCGATTTCATCGCCAGCATCCTCAATATCGACAAGGGGGAACAGCAGAAGATCCTGGAGGTCCTGAATGTCCGCAAGCGGATGGAGCAGGTCCTGGTTTTCATCAAGAAGGAACAGGAACTGCTGCGGATTCAGAAGAAGATCCAGAAAGAAATCAACGAAAAAATAGAAAAGTCCCAGCGGGATTACTTCCTGAAGGAGGAACTCAAGGCGATCAAAACCGAATTGGGGATGACCACCGATGCGAAGAGTTCCGAATACCAGCGTTTTAAGGAAAAAATCGACGCCTTCAAGTTCGAGGGGGAAATCAAGGACGCGGTGGAACAGGAGATGGAAAAATTCAGCCTCATGGACCCCAACTCGGCGGAATTTACCGTAACCCGGAACTACCTGGACGTGATTGTGAACCTCCCCTGGAACGGCGGCGGACCGGAGCAGTTCGACCTGCGAAACGCCAAGGATATCCTGGAGGCGGATCACTACGGCCTCAAGGACGTGAAGACCCGCATCGTGGAATACCTGGCGGTGCGGAAGCTCAGGAAGGACACCGCGGGATCCATCGTGTGCCTGGTGGGGCCCCCGGGGGTGGGAAAAACCTCCCTGGGCAAGTCCATCGCCCGATCCCTGGGGAAGCAGTTCTTCCGTTTCTCCGTCGGGGGGATGCGGGACGAGGCGGAGATCAAGGGCCACCGGCGCACCTATATCGGGGCCATGCCGGGGAAGATCATCCAGGGGCTCAAGATCGTCAAAACCAAGGCGCCGGTCTTCATGATCGACGAGATCGACAAGATGGGGGTGAGTTTCCAGGGGGACCCGGCCAGCGCCCTCCTGGAGGTCCTGGACCCGGAACAGAACAACAGCTTCCGGGATCATTACCTGGATCTGCCCTTTGACATATCCCATATTTTTTTCATCGTAACCGCCAATACCCTGGACACCATCCCCCCGCCCCTGCTGGACCGGATGGAGATTATCCAGCTTCCCGGTTATATCGACCAGGAAAAGGTGGAGATCGCCAAACGGTATCTGGTTCCCAAGAGCCTGGAGAAGACCGGCCTCAAAAAAAATCAGGTGAAATACAGCCAACAGTCCCTGCTCCACATTGCCAACGGCTATGCCCGGGAAGCGGGGGTGAGGAATTTTGAGAAGAACCTGGACAAGATCCACCGGAAGCTGGCGAAACAGATCGTGGAGCATGAGGAAGCCGCCGATCGGGGCGAAGGGGAAAAAGAACGGCGGGAAAAGTTTGTCATTGATAAGAAGATCATCGAAAAGCACCTGGGCAAGCCCCTGTTCCCCGAGGGGCAGGTGAAAAAGGCCGACCGGCCGGGTATGTCCGTGGGGCTTGCCTGGACCAACATGGGGGGGGACACCCTGGTCATCGAGGCCGCCTCGGTTCCCGGCAAGGAGGGGCTCACCTTAACGGGCAAGATGGGGGATATCATGAAGGAATCCGCCACCATCGCCATGACCTTAGCCCGGAAGCTCGGGGCGGAACGCTACGGCATTGACGCCGCCTGGTTCGAGAAGAACCACATCCACCTGCACATCCCCGAGGGAGCCACCCCCAAGGACGGGCCCTCCGCGGGGATCACCATGGCCACGGCCCTGCTCTCCCTCTTCCGGAACAAGGTCATCACCGACCGGATGGTCATGACCGGGGAACTGTCCCTGACCGGCCAGGTGCTTCCCATCGGGGGGCTCAAGGAAAAGACCGTCGCCGCCCAGCGGAATAAGGCCAAACACATCATCATCCCCCGGCAAAACCTCCGGGACCTGGACGAGATCCCCGACCATGTAAAGAAGGGCCTGGAGTTTCACCCGGTGGAACGCTTCGACGAGGTGCTGGCCCTGGCCCTGCCGGATTAGGATGTATATTCACCCTAAACTGGCCGCCTTTACGGGAACCCTGGAGGATATGTTCCGTGAGGTGGACGAAGCACTGGAGGACCGGTGGGGGAGCGCCTTTCCCCTGCACCCCAACCGGCCCCGGCGGGGGCTGACGGCGAATCCCGAAATGGACGGGCTCTTCGAGATTGCCCCGGATTTTACCCCCGGCTTCGGATCCGAAAAGGGCCGGGGCTACCTCGTCTCCCTCCGGGTGGCCACCCTGGAGCAGGTGCCCCCCGCCGAATTCGAGGGCTTCATGGAAGAAGCCGCCGCCCTGATCCGGGAACGGCTGCCCCGGTTCTTCCCGAAGCGGCATCTGGAACTGGTCCGGGACGGCCGGCGTTTCAAAATTATCGGAGATTTTTCCCTGGGGGAAATTTAGGAGCCTCTTGCGCCGGGCTGCCCGCCGCCGCGCAAAACCGTGGGGGCTATTTCCGTTTCCGGCTCAAATATTCCCGGGCCAGGGAGTCTTGGGGGTCCAGTTCCAGGACGGTACGGAAAAAGCCCGAGGCTTCGTCGTCGTCCCCTGATTTGAGGGCCAGGACGCCGAGGTTGGAGATGATCTTGACGTTATCCGGATCCTCCCGCAGGGCCGCTTCCAGTTCTTTCCGGGCGGCCCGGTAGTCCCCCACTTCCATGAGGCAGATGGCCAGTTCGTTCCGGGTGTCGCCGTTGTCCCCCCCCAGGTCCAGGGCCTTGGTAAAGGCGGCGGCGCCGTCTTCCCAGCGGCCCAGGCGGCGCAGGGCCCAGCCCAGGAGGAACCAGCCGTTCCAGACCTGGGGATGGTTCTCCAGAAAATCCCGGACCTTGAGGAGCCCCGCTTCTTCCTGGTCCCCGCGGATAAGATCATAGGCCTCCCGGAATTCGGCGTCCTCCAGGCCCCGGCTCTCGATCTCCCGGATCAGGGCTTTGGCCTTTTCCTTTTTCACCGGATCATCCGCCAGGGGAAGGTAGCCGGAAAAACACTCCCGGGCCCGGCCAAAGTCCCGCCTTTTCATAAAGAAAAAGCCCGCGTTAAAGAGGCCGTTGGGGAAGGAGGGGGCCAGGGCAAGCAGTTCCCCATAGGCCCCCAGGGCCGCGAGGTTTTCCTCCTCCGCCTCCACATCCCGGCCCGAGCGGCGGAGGGACTCGGCCCGGCCTTCCAGGATCAGCGCCCGGTTGAGGAGCACCTCCGGCGCCGCGGGGAAAAGGCCCCGCAGGGCCGTCATGATCTCCAGGGCCATATCGTAATCGCCGTTGCCGGCCTTGAGGATGGCCGCTTCGGTGAATTCCCGCAAGATATTGGGCCGTATCGTCAGGACAAAACGGCGGTAATAATCGGCGTCCTCATTCCCGCCTTCCTCGGCGATGACCCGGAGCATTCCGGAGAGGATCATCTCCCAGGAAAGCTGTTCCAGATCCAGGTCCCGTACACCCGGGGCCAGTTCGACGGGAAGGGGGATGGAGGGATCTATGGAAAAATCCTCCCGGGACTCAACCTGTCCCCGCAGCGATTCGGGAACCGAGAGGAAAACGATACGGCCGCCGGTGGGTTCTTTCATTTTTCTTCGTGAACCGCCGCTTCAACCGGCTCTCTTGAATCAACCGTGGAGGCGGCTTCGGCTTCCGGCACCGCCTTTTCAGCATCCGGCTCTTCCCGGATGCTGGGTAAGACGCTTGCGGAGGCCTTATCGGACCGGACCTCGAAGGTCTCCCCGCGGTTATCCGCCCGGATCTGGCCGATATAATCGTTGAGCCGTATCTTGTATCCCATAGGAACCATGGTCTCATTGTAGGCCATGCTCAGGGCGATCAGTTCCTTCCGGCCTTCCACGGATTCGGAATTGATAAATTTCCCTTTGATGAGAAAACTCTCCCGGGGGTCATCGAAGTCGAGCCGCAGGGCCGCGTCCCGGTTCACCAGGAATTTAGCAATCCCCATCATGATCATCTTGGCCCCGGAGAAGGAAATATCCCGCAGGATGCACCGCCGGGGGACTCCCTGGATAAAGGTAGCGGTTTCTTTGGACAGGAGGTTCAGACGGCGGATGGCATCGACGCCGAGGATGATCCGTTCCTCCCGGCGCCGTGCCGAATTGACATTCGCGTCCAGCAGCCGCCCCATGATTTCGATAAGGTCATCCGGGGGACGCTGGGTAAACTGGAGGGAAAAGATGGCGACATCCTCGGAATTTCCATAGGGGGCATATCCTATGGAACGGGCGGAGACGAAAAAGGTTACCGGCGTACCGGCATCGGGGTTTTTGAAACAGAACCTCAGACTGGCCGAATTGTTGGCCTGCTGTAATTTTTCAACTATTCCGGATTTGATGTTGGCCACCACCTTAGCCCCCTGGAAAGAGGACGAGAAAACCACGCAGGGCCAGAAATCACTCACACATTTAAGATAAACCTGTTGAGTGATCATCCCGGTTACCTGAATGATTTCCTTGGTGAAGGTTACATCAATCTCTTTAAACCGTTCATAATAATCTGTGATCTTTTGACTTGTTATAATTGCCATTGATTAAAGTATAGGGTCCTTTATGCTATCCGTCAATTGATGAAAACCATAGATAGAATATTTATTCAAAATATTCTTCAAAATTTTACTCGAATTTTTCAGCGCGATGCCGGGCCTTGGCACGGAGGGGACGAAAAAACGGCCGCCCTCCTTTTATCCTTCCCTTTATCCCTTCATTCATCTTGCTTTCATCTTGTTCTCATCTTGTTTTTTTGGAAGATATTATGGATAATTATATACATAATCCATGTATCATGGAAATGAAGTACAAGGATGGGGTATGAAGGGACCAATTTTAGTCGTTTTAGCGGCGGGTTTGGGAAGCCGGTACGGCGGGCTGAAGCAGATAGACCGGGTCGGGAAAAGCGGGGAAGTTTTGCTGGATTTTTCGGTCTTTGACGCCAAGCGGGCGGGCTTTGAACGGGTGGTCTTCATCATCCGTAAGGATATGGAAGCGGATTTTAACGAGGTCGTCTTGAGCCGCCTCCGGGGGGCCTTTCCCTGGGATCTGGCCTTTCAGGAACTGGACAGCCTGATCCCGCCGGAGGTTCTGGCGGAAAGCCGGCGGGTGAACCGGACCAAGCCCTGGGGCACCACCCAGGCCCTGCTCTGCGCCCGGGACAAGATCGACGGCCCCTTTACGGTGATCAACGCCGACGATTTCTACGGCCGGGAGGCCTTTGAGGTGATGGGCGCCGCCCTTCGCTCGCCGGATATTTCCGAAGGGTTCATCGTTCCCTACAACCTGGAAAAAACCCTGAGCCCCCAGGGAACCGTTACCCGGGGGGTCTGTGAGCTTCAGGGGGACTCCCTGGTTTCGGTGGATGAACTCACCGCCATCGGGAAACAGGGGGGCGTCATTTTCAATACCGCCGCCGACGGGAGCCGGCGGGAGCTTTCCCCGGATACCCCGGTATCGATGAATTTCTGGGGTTTTCCGGTGAGTATCTTCCCCCATCTGCGGCGTTACTTTGACGAATTCCTCGGGGCCGGCGGGAATATTCCCAAGGCCGAATGTTACCTGCCCATGGCCGCGGATTGGTTCATCAAGAACCGGTTCCTCACCATCCGGGTCCTGCGGGCGGATTCCCCCTGGTTCGGCGTCACCTATCGGGAGGATCGGGAGGAGGCGGCGGCCCGGATTGAGGAACTCACCGCCCAGGGTATATACCCCGCGTCCCTCTGGGGTTCCTGATGGCTGAAGCCCTGTACCTCCCGGAGGGTCTGGTACAGGAATTCTCCATCTTTGGGGAATTTGAGGATGCCGTCCCCTACGGGTCCGGCCATATCAACGATACCTTTGTGTCCCGGTGGAACCAGGGGGGAACCCGCCTGCGCTACCTTCACCAGCGGATCAACCACCGGGTATTTACCCGGCCCGACGAGGTGATGGAGAACATCCTGCGGGTTACCCGCCACATCGCGGGAAAGCTCGCCGCCGCCGGTGTTGCCGGGAGGAGCCGCCGGGTCCTGACGGTGGTTCCCGGCCGGGACGGGCGGCCCTGGGTCCGGGACGGTCAGGGGGGCTGGTGGCGGACCTACCTCTTCATCGAGGGGGCCCATACCCGGGACCTGGCGTCTTCGGCGGCGGAGGCCCGCTTCCTGGGGAAGAGCATCGGCAATTTCCAGAAACAACTGGCGGACCTCGGGGGGGATCGGCTCCACGAGACGATCCCGGATTTTCACAACATGGAGAAGCGCTACGGCCGTTTCCGTGAGGCGCTGCGCCGGGACCCCCTGAACCGGGCGGGGGAGGCGAAGGCGGAGATCGCCTTTATGGAGGAAAACGAGGAGCGGGGGGCGATCCTGGTCCGCGCCCTGCGGGAGGGCCGCATCCCCGAGCGGATCTGCCACAACGATACCAAGATGAACAATATTCTCATCGACGACGCCGATTCCCAGGCCCTCTGCGTGGCGGATCTGGACACGGTGATGCCCGGGACCAGCCTCTTTGACCTGGGGGACCTGGCCCGCAGCGCCGCGGTCCGGGCGGCGGAGGACGAGCGGGACCTCGATCGGGTGGTCTTTGACCTCTCCTTATTCCGGGCCCTCCTGGAGGGCTACCTGTCGGAGGCCCGGGACTTCCTCATTCCCCCGGAAAAGGATCTGCTGGCCGAGGCGGGCCGGAACATCACCCAGATCATGGCCCTCCGCTTCCTCACGGATTACCTTGAGGGGGATCACTACTACCGTATTGCCCGGCCGGATCATAACCTGGACCGGTGCCGGAACCAGATTGCCCTGATCCGGTCCATGGATTCCCAAGGGGAAGCGGTTCAGGAGGCGGTTCAT
>JAITRV010000123.1 GCA_031288215.1 Spirochaetaceae bacterium
GGTTTTTCGGAAATGAGGCGCTGAAGCGGATGCTGGCGCATTTTTATCCCGTGGTAAATTGAAACTGCCTACACTTTATGATGTCGTGCCTGGTACCATAATTATGGTATTATTCAGGTGTGGATTTAACGGAAGTGGTGATCATCCATCCCCGGCGGGGGATGGCCAGGTCCGGCGGGCCAGGTTGAGGTAGTCGATGTCCAGGGGGAGGGCTTCGGGGTAGCAGTAGGCCAGGGGCAGTTCCCGGAGGAGGGCCTGATCCAGCCAGTCCGGCCTATTAAGCCGGTCAAGCCTATTAAGCCGGTTCCTGAAGGAAGTCCGCCGGGGGGCGGTGTACCGGTAGAAGAAGGCGCAGTCTTCCAGGGCGTTGGCGATCCGCCGCTCCAGCTTCCCGTCCGGTCCGGCCCGCTCGGGAAAGGCCGCGCGTAAAGCCCCGGCGAGGAGTTCCTTGAGCCCCTCCGGGGGAGTTCCGCAAGGGTCCGACAGCAGGGCCTCCTGATCCCAGGCGGAGACGGGGAGGGCCCGGAGGTACTCGATCATCAGGGAATCGAGGATCCGCTCGAAGAAGGGGTGGGCGGCCTTGCCCAGGGAGGCCATGGGGGGAAAGGCTCCCCTCCCCTTCCCGTCGGCCCAGCCCGAATGATAGATGATATAGGGATGGCAGCGGCGGTCCAGGAGGGCGTGGGTCATAAAGGCCAGGGCATAGGCCCCCAGGGCGTCAAGCTCCCGGTCCGGGGCGGGCAGGGCCAGGGAGAGGAGGGCGGCGGTGAAGGTCCCGTAAGCGCGGCGGTGGAGCAGGGCGCCGTATTCCAGGGCCACCGGCACGGTCATCTGGCTGTGGTAGAAAATATCCGGCCCCTGGCAGCCCAGGGCAAAGGGCCCCCGGTAGTCCCGGAGGAGCTGCCCCCGGAGCCTTTCGGCGGCCGGGCCGAACCGGACCCGGAGGGCGGAGGAGGCGGCCTGTATCACGTCCTCCCCAAAGAGGGTATGCAGAATCTGGGAAGGCATCCCTACTCCAACCCCGGAGGGGTTTTTCTCTCCAAAGGGTTTTTCCTATATGAATGTATCACGAATCCTCCGCTATTTTTTATTATTCCCTTGTATTATAGATAAAAACAGGATAGCATACTAGTATGCCGAATGGCGAGAAGCCTGTTTACGCGCGACGCGCAGCAAACGGCGAGATCATTCATAAAGAGGATTCCATGAGGAAGACAGTACCATTTCAACGGTCCGTCAATAACAACGCCCGGTACCGATCGGGGAGCGTTCAAGATTCCGTATATAGCGCCCTGAGAAAAAGCATTTTAAACCTTAACCTGGCCCCGGGAACCGTGATCAGCGAAACGGAAATTTCCCTCCACTATAAGGTGAGCCGTACCCCGGTACGGGAGGCTTTTATCAACCTGGCCAAGGAAGGGCTCGTCCGGGTGATTCCCCAGCGGGAAACCCTGGTATCCCGGATCGACTTGAACCGGGTCGAGCAGGAACGCTTCATCCGGGAAAGCCTGGAAATGGCGGTCCTGGAACCTTTCATCGAGCACTATCAGAGCGAAGATATCGCCAATCTGGAAAAGCTCCTGGACATGCAGGGGGCGGCCTCTGACCGTAATGAGTATATCGGCTTTATGAACCTTGACGAAACCTTTCACCGGATCTTTTTTGATGTCTCCGGTTATGCCCTGGGGGGGGAATTACTGGAAAGCATGTGCGGCCACTATCACCGGGTGCGGCTCCTCAGCAGCCTCCTCAACGGGATAGCCCAAAACATCATCAGCCAGCATCAAGACCTGATCTCGGCCCTCAAAGAGCGGGATCTCCTGCGCGCCCGGGCCGTCCTGACCCAGCACCTCCACAAGCTGAATACCGAAAAAACCCTGCTCCGGGAGCGTTTTCCCGATTACTTTGTATCCGCCCAGGAGGAGCAGGCTTTTGAAGTGGATTTCGGGGGCATACCCCTTCCGGGGCGGGGCATATAACAAGCGTGAAGGTGAAAAGGCATCCCTCCATCGATCAGGGAGGGGGCAATTTTCCTGATGAACGACAAAATTAAAAAAATTTGTTTGACTGCTGTATACAAGTATGATAGAATACTTGCATAATGAATCCTTGAGGATTCAAAAACTTTGGAGGAGTAAGAACATGACGAAAAGAATTCTTTTGACGGCATTGGTACTGATTATCGCCGGCGGCGGCCTGTTCGCCGGTGGAGGACAGCAGGGCAGCTCATCAGGCGGCGCTTCAGCGGCGAAGATCACCGTTACCTTCGCGGGAACCGAGGCGGCTACCACGGGCCAGAGCCGGATGATGCAGGAAGTGGCGGACAAGCTGAACGCTACGGGCCGTTTCACTGCGGATGTCCAGGTCAACGGCGCTTTGTCGGGTGATACCGACAACCTGGTAACCCAGGCGAAAACCGGCGTCCCCCTCGTGGTCCCCTCAGACCCCGGACGGCTGGCCAGCCAGTTTAACATCCCGGACCTCAACATCCTGATGGCGCCCTATGTGTTGACGGATAGAGCGGTCTTGGACAAACTGCCCGAGACGGCTATTTTCAAAGAATGGCAGTCCAAACTGGAAGCCCAGGGGATCACCTTTGTGGCGGATATGTACAACGGTTTCCGCAGCTTCTATACCCTCACCCCGGTTAATAACGTGGCCGGCCTCAAGGGCCTGCGAATCCGCGGTTTCGGCAACACTATCGGGAACAACCTGGCCAAGTACCTGGGCTTTGCCAATATCGGCATTCCCTGGGGCGAAGTGCTCCCCGGCATTCAGCAAAAGACCCTTGACGGCTGCGAGGTTCAGGTCGCTACCGCTTACGGCGCGGCTATCTACGAAGTCGCCAAATACCTGGCGCTGACCAAGCACTATATGCTGCAATCCTCCTTTGTCTGCTCCTCCCAATTACTCAACTCGATGCCCGAAGCGGACCGGAAAGTTTTCCTTGATACAATCCGGGAAACCGCCAAAAAGTACGGCCAAATCGTCGCGTCAGAAGAAGACGGCTACTATCAGCAGATGAAAGACAAGGGCGTAACCATCACCGAAGTAAGCCTGAAAGAATTCCAGGACGCTATTGCTCCGCTCTACACCAACAACGATCTGGGTTTTTCCTCGGGTCTTAAGGACCGGCTGTTCAGGGAACTGGGACTTTAATTCCCTCCCCATAGAAGCTATTTTATAGAAGGTGTTTTTATGAGGAAGTTATATCACGCCCTTTGCAAAGCCGAAGTGGTCATCTGCGGGATCGGTTTTATGTTTTTGGTGACTTTTGTCTTTCTGTCCGCTATCCTGCGCTTTTTTCGGGTTTCCATGTCCTGGAACATCGATCTTGCCATGTTCCTGCTGGCGTGGACGGCTTTTCTGGGGGCGGATATAGCTTGGCGGAGCGGCCAGTTGATAGGCGTTGATCTCGTAACCCGCCAGTTCCCCAAAAAGGTGCAACGGATTATCGAAATAGCGATTTATCTTATTATCATGGGAGCCCTGGCGCTCGTTTTCGTTTTCGGCATCAGGCTGGCGGTAACCGAAAAACTGCGGACCTACCAGTCTATACCGATTCCCTATTCGCTGGTTACCTTGAGCCTGGTGTTTGCCGCTCTGTCGATGATCTTCTCTACCATCCTTAAAATACGGCGGTGTATTATGAACTTTAATACCCAAGCACCAACAGGAGGCAAAAAATGACCCTGCTGATCATTTGTTTTGTCCTGTTCTTAGTAATGGGTATGCCTATTGCGTTCGTGATCGGCATTGCGGGGTTCGCGTATTTTTCTTCCGTACCGTTTCTCAACTTTCAGACCTCTACCCAGATGATCATTTCTCAAAGCCAATCCTTTGCCTTTCTCGCGGTGCCGTTCTTTATCTTTGCCGGGAACCTGATGAATGTGTCGGGGATCACCAGCCGGCTTTTAAGCCTGGCCCGGCTGGTTACCCGGCGGATGTACGGAGGTACGGCCCAGATCTCCGTCGTCCTGAGTACCCTCATGGGCGGCGTATCGGGATCGGCTACCGCCGACGCCGCCATGGAGACCCGGATACTGGCGCCGGAGATGATGCGGATTGGGTACAATAAGGGGTATATTTGCGCGGTAAACTGCGTTACCGCCCTGATTACCGCTACCATTCCACCCAGCCTGGGGATTATTATTTTCGGGTTTGTAGGGGAAGATTCCATTGCGCGTCTTTTTGCCGCGGGAATTATCCCCGGAATTCTCATGATGTTTTTCCTGATGGCCACCACGAGCATTACCTCCCGGATTAAAAAGTTCGATCCCCCCCGGTCCGATGCGCCGAAACTCTCCCCGCGGGAACTGGCGGATAACCTGAAGGAGTCCATCTGGGCGCTCTTGTTCCCGGTGCTCCTTATCGTGGGAATCCGCTTTGGGCTGTTTACCCCCTCGGAATCCGGGGCCTTCGCGGTGGCTTACGCCATCCTGATTGGAAAATTTGTCTATAAAGAACTGACCTGGAAAAATTTCAGGGATGCGCTCATCACCACCCTGAAGGATAACGGGGCTATCATGCTGATCATCGCCATGTCCGGTCCCTTTAGTTACGCCATCACCTGGGTAAAAGCCCCCGCGGTTTTAAGCGGCTTCCTCTTCGGCATCACTGAAAACCCCCAAATCATGGTACTCATCATGATCGGCTTCCTCTTTATTAGCGGCATGTTTGTGGACAGCAACGTAAACTTCCTCCTGCTTACGCCGATTTTCCTGCCCATGGTAAAGAGCATGGGGATAGACCCGGTACACTTCGGGGTGCTCATGGCTACCGTCGTTACCCTGGGGGTAATGACGCCGCCCGTTGGGTCCGCCCTCTATACGGTGTGCGGGATCATCGACTGTCCGGTGGAGGATTATACCAAAG
>JAITRV010000008.1 GCA_031288215.1 Spirochaetaceae bacterium
AAACTTCTGGCGTCTATTGTCCCAGGCCCTCCGGTGAGCGACGGGCATGGCGGAACATCGAAAAGCGTTATTGTGGAAGGCGATGATGGTCTGCCCTGGATCACCCTCTATTCCGCGGGCCAGAGCGTCTACGATGAGCAGCGGGAGTGCTCCCGGATGCTGGGGGTCCCCAAAGAAAAGGTCCATGTGAAGGCCCAACTGGTGGGCGGCGGCTTTGGGGGCAAGGAAGACATGAGCGTCCAGCACCACGCCTGCCTGGCCGCCTGGGTGCTGAAAAAGCCGGTGAAGGTCCTCCTCTCCCGGCAGGAAAGCATCAACCTTCACCCCAAACGGCACGCCATGGAAATGGACTTTACCACCGGCTGCGACGAAAACGGCATCCTCACCGCCATGAAGGCGGTGCTCGTCTCCGACACCGGGGCCTACGCCAGCCTGGGAGGGCCGGTGCTCCAGCGGGCCTGCACCCACGCCGCGGGGCCCTATAACTACCAGGTCATCGACATTGACGGCAAGGCGGTATACACCAACAACCCCCCCGGCGGGGCCTTCCGGGGCTTCGGGGTCTGCCAGAGCTGTTTCGCCACGGAAAGCAACCTCAACATCCTGGCGGAAATGGCGGGTATCAGCCCCTGGGAAATCCGCCACCGCAACGCCATCCGGCCCGGCCAGGTCCTCCCCAACGGCCAGATAGCCGGGGACGACACGGAACTGGAAGCCTGCCTCATGGCGCTGAAGGATATATATGAAGAAAACCGCGCGGCGGGAAAAATCGTGGGCATTGCCTGCGCGTTGAAAAATTCCGGCATCGGGGTGGGGCTCCCCGACATAGGCCGCTGCATCCTTTCGGTGGAGGAGGGCGTCATCCACGTCAGAACCAGCGCCGCCTGCATAGGCCAGGGCATGGCCACGGTGACCACCCAGATCGTCTGCGAAACCCTGAAAATCCCGCCGGAAAAGGTCTTCGCCGAGCATCCGGATACCCAGCGGACCCCCAACTCGGGAACCACCACCGCCTCCCGGCAGACCGTTTTTACCGGCGAGGCCACCCGGCAGGCGGCGCTGAAACTCAAGGCCGCCCTGGACGAAGGGGCTGATTTCGCCTCCCTGGAAGGCCAGGAATTCTACGGGGAATATTCCGGCATCACCGATCCCATGGGCAGCGACAAGCCCAATCCGGTAAGCCATGTGGCCTACGGCTACGCCGCCACGGTGGCCGTCCTTGACGGCGAGGGGCGGGTGGAAAAAATCGCCGCCGCCTACGACATCGGTTCGGTGGTGAACCCCAAATCCGCGGAGGGGCAGATCGAAGGGGGCCTCCTCATGGGCATGGGCTACGCTTTGACCGAGGACTTTCCCCTGGAAGGCGGGCGGCCCAAGGCAAAGTACGGGACCCTGGGGCTTATCCGGGCCACCGAGGCCCCCGCCATGGACATCATGCTGATAAAGCCCCGCCGTTCCGCGTCCCTGGCCTACGGCGTCAAGGGGGTGGGGGAGCTGGCCACCATTCCGGTCTGCCCCGCCATCACCGGCGCCTATTACGCGCGGGACGGGCAGCTGCGGGCCAAACTGCCCATCGAGAACAGTTTTTACCGGAAAGGAAGCTGACAATGACGAAAGACGCCCGGCTTTGCCGGGGGTCTTTTACTTTTTTGCGGGCTGCTCCTTCCCCGCTCCATACCCGTTGTGATAAAACCCCTGACAGAAAAGGAGGCGGTAAAGAAGCCGCGTCACCAGGATGCACGGGCGGTTTATCCGGGCCGGACCGTAATTTTTCTTTAAAAAAATGAAGAATATTATTGACAAGTATATTATAATAAGAGTAAGTGGCAGATTTGTTCATATAATGCAAAAAAACAGCAGGATTGCTGCCGGGAATGATTATGAACATCGCGCGGTTGATGTGGGAATTGAAGCCATGCGCCGTATTGTCGAATTATACAGGAAGCGGGCTTTAATATGATACGGAGGAAAAGATGAAGAGAAAATTGTTGGCCGCTGTACTGGCGGCGCTGGGATTGTTTCTCGTGGCGGGATGCAATAAAAAGGCGGAGGTTCCGGCGGCGGGCGCGGCTGCCCCGGCGGAAAAGGCCTTTAAGGTGGTCTATCTGGTAAACGGCGGTCTGGGTGACAAGGGCTTTTTTGACAGCGCCGCCGCGGGCCTACGGCGGATAGCCGATGAGTTGGGATGTGAAACCAACATCATTGAGATGGGGCGTAACGAAACGTCCTATGAAAGTTATTTTCTTGATGAATCGGAAAAAGACTGGGATCTTATCATCTCGGGAACCTGGTCGGTCAGCGAGCTTACCCATGAGATCGCGGCACAGTTCCCGGATAAAAACTACCTTTTCTTTGACGGGGAAGTGGATTTCAGTAAAGTCCCCTCCAAAAATATCATAGGGCTGACGTATAAATCCAACGAAACCGGTTTTATGGCCGGATGCCTGGCGGCACGGATGCTCGTTTCCGGCGCTCAAAAAGTTGAACCGAACAGGAAAATCCTGGGTTTTGTCGGTTCCATGGATGTGCCGAACATTAATGATTTTCTTATCGGCTACATGGAGGGGATCAAATATATTGATCCCGGCATCAAACTGCTTACTTCCTACGTAGGTTCCTTTGAGGATGTGCCGAAATGTCTGGAAATGACCACCCAATTGTACAACCAGGGCGCCCAGATTGTGTATGCCCCTGCTTCTCAGAGTATACTGGGGGCGGTCACCGCTTCGAGCAACAAAGACAAGTACCTTATTGCCTGTGATACCGATATATGGGACATCATGAGGGATACGGACGCCGCGCTCGTCCGTAATGTCATTTCCTCTTCGCTTAAGAATCTGGGCGATTCCCTGCTGGTGGCCGTCAGGGATTACCGGAACGGCGCGAAGCAAATGGGTGAAAACTACGTCATGGGCATCGAGACCGGCGCGGTGGGACTTGCGGACAACGATAATTACCGCGCCGTGGTTCCCGCGGAGGCGCGCGATGAAATGGTTCAGATTGCCGGCAGAATCGCGGCGGGTGAAATAAAGGTGGGAACATCTTTCGGCATGGAAACTGCCGAGGTGGCGAATCTCCGTAATGCGATGAAACCATAGACGGTCTCATATATGGACGGCCGGTCCTCCGGGTCCGGTCGTCTGACAGGAAAGGATATCCGGTGTTGAATAATCCTGAAGTACTGCGGATGGAGCATATTTCCAAGGTCTATCCCAATGGCGTACTGGCGAACAGTGACGTAAATTTCGCGGTCAACGAAGGAGAGATCCACGCCCTGAGCGGGGAAAACGGCGCGGGGAAATCCACTCTGATGAAGATCCTCTTTGGCGAAGAGCAGGCGACGGGGGGCGATATTTTTATCCGGGGTGAAAAAGTACATATTGCCTCATCGGCCACGGCTATCAGACTGGGAATAGGCATGGTCCATCAGCATTTCATGCTGGTTCCCTCCCTGACGGTTACGGAAAACATGATTTTAGGCATAGAACCCCGGCGGGGGCTCGTTTTCGATCAGCGGAAAGCGGAGCGTTTGGTCCTGGATGTTGTCAAGCGGTACAATCTGCCCCTGGACCCGAAGCAGCGGGTCAGGGATTTGACGGTGGGGCAAAAACAAAAGCTGGAGATTCTCAAGGCCCTTGTCCGGGGGGCGAAAATACTTATCCTGGACGAACCTACCGCGGTTTTGACCCCCCAGGAAACCCGTGAACTTTTTGTGGAACTCAAGGCCCTGCGGAACGACGGGTATACCATTATTTTTATTTCGCACAAGCTGGGGGAAGTTCGGGAACTCTGCGATCGCATTACCATTATCCGCCACGGAAAAACCATGGGGGTGTATCTCCTGCGGGAAGTGACAGAGCAGGAAATATCCCGTCTGATGGTCGGCAGGGATGTGATCCTTGATATCAGGAAACAAGCTCCGGTATACGGACAGCCTTCCCTGAGGGTTCGGGATCTTCATGTCATGGACGATTACGGTCTTCCGGTCGTGAAGGGCCTGAGTTTCACTGCCCGGCGCGGGGAAATTCTGGGGATAGCCGGCGTAGAGGGGAATGGTCAGAATCAACTGGTCCAGGCGCTGGGCGGGATGCGGGCTTACCAACAGGGCTCTGTGGAAATAGTCGGAAAGGATATCCGGGGGCTCAGTATTCACGCGCTGCGGGCGTTGAAGGTGTGCCATATCCCGGAAGATCGCATGACCATAGGGATAGCGCCCGGATTGTCGATTACCGAAAATATTCTGGCGGACAAAGTAGAAAAGCCGCGGTTCAGTACCCGGCTGGGGTTCATGCGGCTGAAGGCGATCCGTCAGTATGGAGCGGAGTCGCTGAAGCGGTATGGCATTGCGGCGAAGTCGCCCGATGTGATAGTCACCAGCCTGTCGGGGGGTAATATTCAGAAGGTGGTGCTGGCCCGGGAACTTTCGGATGATCCGGAATTTATTATTGCCGATCAGCCTACCCGCGGCGTGGATGTGGGGGCTACCGAATTTATCCGGGCCATGCTGATCAAGATGCGAGACGCGGGGAAAACCGTGTTTTTGATCTCCAGCGATCTCAATGAAATTTTAGGTCTGTCGGATCGGCTCATCGTGCTTTTTGAGGGAAAGATTGCCGCCTGGTTTTCCGATGCCGGCAAAGTTACCGAGGAGGAACTGGGCCGTTATATGCTTGGGATAGACCGTCAGGGGGAAGAGACGGTGCGGGAGGCTGCCGGTGAATAACAAAAAGATCAATGTCCTGGTTGATCTGGTCAAAGTGGGGCTTATAATCGCTATTACCTTGTCCCTTGTTTCGATAATTATTCTGCTGACGAGCAAGGCCCCGGCCAACGCGATCTACCAGTTTTTTATTGGTCCCTTTACCTCTTTGCGGCGTATCGGCAATATAGTTGAAGCCGCTACCCCGCTCATTTTCACCGGACTCGCGGTCACTATCATTTTCAGGTCCGGTCTTTTTTCCCTTGTTTCCGAGGGGGCTTTTTTTATCGGCATTACCGGTTCAATGATCGCCGCCATTGTTTTTTCCCTGCCTCCGGGGCTTCACGGTATTGTCGCCATCGCCTTTGGCGCCCTCTTTGGCGCCGTGGCGGCGGCCATTCCGGCGCTGCTGAAACTGGTCTGGAACGTCAGCGAACTGGTAACTTCCATTATGCTGAATTATATGCTCCAGTTTCTTGCAATATATCTGGTCAATTACCATTTTCGGGAAAAGCAGAGTTCTTCCCTGGCCTCCCTGCTGCTCAAGCCGGAGGCGAAACTGCCGGTGATCCTGCCGGGAACCAGGGTTCATCTGGGAGTGTTGATCGCGCTGGCCTGTTGTGTGCTGGTTTGGTTTATGCTGTTCCGTCTGCGTTTCGGTTTTAAGCTGCGGGTTACCGGAGACAATATTGGCTTTGCCCGGCACAGCGGCATTAACGCCGCGGGGGTGATGGCGGCCGCCCAGATCATCGCCGGGCTTATCGCCGGTATGGGAGGCGGTATTGAGCTTTTGGGCATGTACACCCGGTTCCGGTGGACTTCTTCGCCGGGCTATGGATGGGTCGGTATCGTGGTGGCGCTGCTTGCCCGGCGAAATCCCCTGCTTATTCCCCTGGGGGCCTGTTTTATCGCCTATATGAATGTGGGGGCCGATATTATGAGCCGTTCCAGTGATATGAGTACCGAGATGGTGCTTATTATCCAGGGAGTTATGCTGATGTTAATCGCGGCGGACGCCCTGTTGGACCGTTGGCGGCAGCGGATGGTGGTAAAAGCCGTGACGGAGGAACAGGCATGAAGGATCTTTTGGCCATTGTCTTCAGTCCGGACTTTTTTTATATGTGGATACGGGTGGTTACCCCCATACTGCTTCCCGCTCTGGGGGCCATGGTCTGCAACAGGGCGGGGGTGGTGAATTTGGGACTCGAAGGCATCATGCTCACCGCGGCCCTTTTTGGGGTGCTGGGCGGCGCCTTCGGCGGCGGCGTGATCTGGGGTCTGCTGGCGGGGGTGGGAATAAGCCTCCTTTTGAGCCTGGTATTCGCCTATGTTCACCTGAACCTCCGGGCCAATAATGTACTGTGCGGGACTGCGCTCAACACCTTTGCCTCGGGCTTTACGGTATTCCTTCTGGAGCTGCTTACCGATGAAAAGGGAACCAGTTCTTCGCTCAAAAGTTTTTCTTTTCCCCAGGTTAATATTCCTTTCATCGAAAACATTCCCGTCCTGGGTCAGATCGTATCGGGCCATAATCTGCTTACCTATATTGCCGTGCTGGCGGTATTTCTGATCTCCTTTCTGATCTACAAAACCCCCCTCGGTATACGGATCAGAACGGTAGGAGAAAATGAACACGCCGCGTCTTCGGTAGGTATCAATGTGAACCGGGTACGGTATATCGCGATTCTGATCTGCGGGCTCTTGACCGGGCTGGGAGGAATGTACCTTTCCACGGGATATCTCAATTTTTTTACCCGGGATATGACCGCCGGCCGTGGTTTTATCGCCCTGGCCGCCGCGCCGATGGGGCAAAACACCCCCGTCGGCGTCCTGTGCGCTTCGCTGATATTTGCCTTTTTTGACGGCCTCGCCAATATTCTTCAGGTAATGCGTATCCCGTCGGAATTTGTGCAGATGCTGCCGTACTTTGCCACTATCCTGGGTATCACCGTCTATTCCATTCAGCGTATACGGGCGGAGCGGTTCAAAAGGCGAATCCGTTCCCGGGGGAAAATGAAACAGTAGTATTTAAATCGAAGGGAGCTTTCTTCAAAGCTGATGTTTTGAAAAAAGCCCCGAAAGCTTAAAATTATTAAACGGAGCGTAGTATGTTAAACAAGGATGAAAAAACACAGGGGAAAAAACAGTACCATATCCACTTGAGTCCCGGGGACATCGGAAAGTATGTCCTGCTGCCGGGGGATCCAAAACGCAGCGACCGGGTTGCGAAATACCTGGACAATCCCGTGCTGGTTGGGGATAACCGGGAACATCGCAGTTTTACCGGCTCCTACCGGGGGGTGAAAATTTCGGTAACCTCTACCGGTATGGGCTGTCCTTCCGCCGCCATTGCCTGCGAGGAGCTTATTAATATCGGCGCCGAGTGCCTTATTCGTATCGGAAGCACCGCCGCCCTGCAGGACCGTATCAAGATTGGCGATCTGATTGTTTCCACCGGGGCGATGAAAAATGAGGGAACCTCGGCTTTTTATGTTCCCGATTGTTTCCCCGCGGTACCGGATTTTGATCTTACCCGCGCCATCATTGATACCGCCCGGGATATGCAGCAGGAACTGGGCTACGGTCTGTTTTACGGTATTAATGCCACCGATGACGCCTTTTACGGTGAAACGCCGGAATGGATAGAAAAGCTCCATAAACTTGGCTGCGTCAATGTGGAAATGGAAAGTTCGGCGATCTATACCGTATGCCACCGCCGTAAATGCCGGGGAGCCATGATAAGCGCGGTATCGGGGAACCT
>JAITRV010000227.1 GCA_031288215.1 Spirochaetaceae bacterium
CTCATCGACGGGGTGCTGGAAATTACCGAAGGGCTTTCCCACACGGACGAGATCATTGTCCGGGGCCAGACCCTTTTACAAGACGGCGCTAAGATTAATATCGTTGAGCGTCAGCCACCACTGGCCGCGGCATCGCCCGGGAGCGCGAGTTAAGGGCGCTTAGGATAAGTAAGAAGGACAGACCATGAGTTTTACCAAAACTGTTGTTTCACGGCCCACCACAATTTTTGTTTTTTTCGCGCTCCTCATCATGCTGGGGATCTTTGCCTTTATCAATCTTCCGATAGATTTGATGCCGGAAATCAACCCTCCCTACCTGGTGGTGTATACCAGCTATACCGGGGCGGGGCCGAAGGAGGTAGAGCGTTCCGTTACCCGGACTTTGGAGGCCGCCCTCTCCAGCGTTTCCAGTCTTGAATCGGTGAATTCCACCTCCTCCAAGGGTTCCAGCATGGTGATGATGGAGTTTACCTACGGGTCGGATCTGGTGGACGCCTCCAATTCCGTCCGGGACGCCCTGGAGCGGGTGCGGAACTACCTGCCCACCGGCGCCGATACTCCGATGATCTTCAAATTCGATCCCTCGATGATCCCCATCATGGGCCTTATCGTGACGGGGAACCGCTCCCCCGAGGAACTGCGGGAGATAACCACCACCACGATTGTCCCCCGGATCGAGCAGGTCCCCGGGGTGGCCACCGCGTCGGTAAACGGCGGGCGGGAAAAGATCATCCGGGTGGAAATTCCCCAGAACCGGCTTGAAGCCTACGGCCTTACCGTCACCGATATCCAGAAGATGCTGGCGGCCAATAACCAGCAGATTTCCGCGGGAACCATCACTGAGGGGGGGCTTTCCTACATCCTTACGACCATGGGGGAATACACATCCCTGGATGAGATCCGCAGTACCGCCATCAACTACAAGGGGGGCGGGGTTTCCGCGGCGGGGATGGAACTGCCCAAGACCATATACCTGCGGGATATAGCGAATGTGTTCGAGGGCTACCGGGACGAGACCAGCGTGGTTTACGTCAACGGCCAGACCGCGGTAATGATGCAGGTGCAGAAACAGAGCGGGAAGAATTCGGTCCAGACCGCCAAGGAGCTGCGGACCCGGCTTACCCGGATCGCCCAGGAGATTCCCCAGGACATCAAGATCACCGAGCTGTTTAACACCACCGATCAAATCGAGAATTCGATTAACGAGGTGGGTTCCAGCGCCCTCATGGGGGCGGCGCTGGCGATCATTATCCTGTTCGTTTTTCTCCGTTCCGTTAAGCCTACCCTGATCATCGGGGTTAGTATCCCTGTGTCCATCATCATTACCCTTATGCTGATGTACTTTGCCAACCTTACCCTGAATATGATGACCCTGGCGGGGCTGATCCTGGGGGTAGGGATGCTGGTGGATAACAGTATTGTTATTCTGGAGAATATCTACCACTACCGGGAGAAGGGGGCGAAACTCTCCACCGCCAGCGTTATCGGGACCCAGGAGATGATCATCGCCATTGTGGCCTCCACCTTTACTACCATCTGCGTTTTTGCCCCCCTGGTGATGTTCCAGGACATGCTGGAGATGGCCGGGGAAATGTTCGCCGGTCTGGCCTTTACGGTGGTTATCTCCCTGACCTCCTCCCTGCTGGTCGCCGTCTTCCTGGTGCCGGTACTTTCCAGCCACTA
Source organism: Spirochaetaceae bacterium (assembly GCA_031288215.1). Taxonomy (GTDB): domain Bacteria; phylum Spirochaetota; class Spirochaetia; order Treponematales; family Breznakiellaceae; genus JAIRMO01. The sequence goes on from JAITRV010000227.1 coordinate 1,684, forward strand.
CTTCCCCCTGGTTACCCGGAAGCAGAAACCCCTGCGGAGTTTCCTGGCCCCCATTGACCTGGCCTTTAAGCGTTTTTTTGACGGTCTGGACGAAGCCTACCGCCGGTCGGTGAACTGGGTCCTGGGCCACAAGGCCCTTACCGTGTCGGTGATTCTGGTGTTCTTCGTGGGAAGCGTATTCATGGTCTGGGTCATCGGCTGGGTCTTTATGCCCGAACAGGACCAGGACAATGTGTCGATTAACGTCACCCTGCCGATGGGTACTCCCCTGGCGGAGACCGAAGCGACTCTCCGCCGACTCCAGGTCATTGCGGAGCGGGAGGTCCACGGGTATAAAGCCATTACCCTGAACGCCGGCGGCGGAGGCATGTTCGCCAGCGGGGGCGGTAATACGGGCTCCCTGCGGATCAACCTGCCCCGCTACAACGAGCGGACCATGGATGCCAACCAGATTAAGGACATTATGCGGAATCACTTCAACGAATTCCCCGGGGTTATCTTTAACTTTGGGGGAGGCATGATGATGAGCGGCGGCAATCCGGTGGACATCGTGATCCGCGCCGACGATCTGGTAAAGGGAAAGGCCCTGGCCGAGCGGATCGCCGCTCTCTTGAAAGACCGGCTCCCGGGGGAGGTAACGGAACCCCAGGTGAGTCTGCAAGACGGCCTTCCCCAGATCGAAATAGAGATTGACCGGGAGCGGGTCTACGCCCTGGGGCTTAACACCTATACCATCGGGAACGAGATCAAAGCCGGGGTGGACGGCATCACCGCCACCCGCTACAAGAGCGGGGGCCACGACTATGATGTCGTGTTAAGCCTGGCGGAGGCGGACCGCAGTACAAGGCCCGCGCTGGACCATATCTTTGTGAACAGCGCGGTGGCGGGGGGACGGGTTCCCCTGTCCAACTTCGCCTCCTACAAAGAAGGGACCGGCCCCCTGACCATCAGCCGGGAAAACCAGAGCCGGGTTATCCATGTGACCGCCGGAGTTCCCCCCCGGACCAAACTCAACGTGCTGGACGGAAAGATTCGCGCCCTTATTACCCAGGAGATCCCCGCGGAGGATGACGTGGTCATCGAGTTTTCTGGGGATAACTCGGAAATGCAAGAATTGATGATAAAGTTTGCGCTTATCATCTCTGTAGCCATCGCCCTGGTCTTTGGCATCATGGCAAGCCTGTTTGAATCCTTTCGGGATCCCTTTATCGTGCTGTTTACCATTCCTCTGTCGGTGATCGGCATTGTGGTCATCTACCTTATCACCAAGGATACCTTTAACATTCTTACCGCCGTGGGGCTCCTGGTGCTGGTGGGGGTCATCGTCAACAACGGCATTGTGCTGGTGGATTACACCAATACCCTCCGCAAGCGGGGACTCTCCCTCCACGACGCCTGCGTGGAAGCCGCGGGAAACCGGCTGCGGCCCATCCTTATGACCACTCTGACTACAATCCTGGGCCTGGTTCCCATGGCCTTTTTTCCCGGGGAAGGTTCGGAGATGGTTGCCCCCATCGGCAAGACCGTTCTGGGAGGGCTGTCATTCGGCACGCTGATGACTTTGTTTCTCATGCCCACGGTCTACTACATTGTTAACCGCCGCTCCGACGAGCGGGATGCCCGGGCCCAGGCCCGGCGGGAGGAGATCGCCGCGGGGCTGCCCCACCGGAAGGAGCGCCGGACGAAGGACGAAGGCCAGGTGGTCGCGTCCCTTGGGGAGGTTCTGTGATGGTCCGTGTTGAAATTATCGCCAACCACTCGGTGGAGGAAAATATCCTTGAGGCGTTTGCCCGGGAAGGGGTGGGGAAATTTTACACCAAGTACCCCAATGTCTTTGGGATCGGCACTTCGGGCCCCCGCATGGGGGACGCTGTTTGGCCGGAGGAGAACTTTGCCCTGATCGTCTGGTGCGAGGAGGATGAGGCCCGGGGCATCGCCCGGGCGGTGGCCGCGGTAAAAAAGCAGTTCCCCGACGAGGGGATCAGGATCTTCGGAATTCCCGCCGAACCCAGCCGCTTTCCCCATGCCGCCGAACCCGTCTGGCCTTCCGCGGAGGCTCACCCCCATGCCGAGCCGGCTCCCCAGGCAGCCCCCGCGGCTTATGGCGCTTCGCCGTCTTATACTCCCGCGGCCCCTGTCTATAGCCCCGCCGCGCCCCAGGCCCCGGCAGTTTCCGGGGTTTATACCGCGCCTCCCCCACAACCGGCCTATACGCCGCCTCCTGGCCCCGCCGCGCCAATATCTCAGCCGGTGATTCCGGCGGCCTCCGCCGCGCCGCAGGCCGCTCCGGTTTACGCGCATCCGGCCCCTGCCACACCGGCCTATACGCCGCCTCCCGCCGTGCCCGCAATCCCCGCCGATACGGGGATCGGCAAGGAGTACGACGGCCAGAACATGGAGAACTAAGGGGGCCGTGTCCTACGTTCATCCCAAGCTGCGGGCCTTTACGGAAAGCCTGGAGGAACTGTTCCACCAGGTTGATGAGGAACTGGAGGACCGCTATGGCGGCCGTTTTTCCCTGCACCCCAACCGGCCCCGGCGGGGAGAAACGGCCAACCCGGAAATGGACGGTCTCTTTGAGGTAGCCCCGGACTTTACCCCTGGTATCGGTTCGGAAAAGGGCCGGGGCTACCTGGTTTCCCTCCGGGTTGCCACCCTGGAAAAGGTGCCCCCGGATGATTTTGAGGCTCTTATGACCCGGGCGGCGGAACTGGTAAGGGATCGGCTTCCCCGCTTCTTTCCCGGCCGCTCCCTGGAAGTGGTTCGTGACGGCCCGCGCTTTAAGATCACCGGCGACTTTTCACTGGGGGAGGCATAGCAGGTTATTTGCCAACGCAATGTAAAAAGGGTCCACAAGCGCGATAGGCTGCTGGTAGGTTGTAAACTCTAAATCACCTGGTATGAGAAAACACGAAAATTATAAATCGTGAGAATATTAACCACAAAGTCAAAGAAGTATAAGAAATGAAGTTAGCCCTCCTTCTTCCTTCGACTGTGAACCTTCGGTTCGATTTGACTTGGTGGTTATTTCTTGTTTGATTCTGTAATTGCTCATATCCGGTTTTATAGTCCAAACCGCAGAAATTACCGGTTCTAATTGCTAATCCCAAATGCCTTTCCCTCCGGCTTCCTTTTAGGCTAGGCTGTAGTCTTGATAATCTCCGGCCGGAACAATATGAACCGCGCATTGATTTCCCCGGGGGGCTTCCGCCGGGCCCTTCGCCGCTGGCGGCCGGCGGCCTTGGCCGGGCCGCTCCTCTGGTTTGCCTTTTGTCTTCCCAGGCCCCTGTTTGAAGTCCCCTATTCCCCGGTCCTCTATGACCGGGAAGGGAGGCTGCTGGGGGCCCTGGCCGCGGTGGACGGCCAGTGGCGCTTCCCCCCCGGCCCGGTGAACGAAAAATTTGCCGCCGCCCTTATGGAGGCCGAAGACCGCCGGTTCCGCCTGCA
>JAITRV010000049.1 GCA_031288215.1 Spirochaetaceae bacterium
TCCGGGCCCGGATGAAGACCCGGGGAGGACGGCTGGTGTTAAAGCGCCGCCGGGCCAAGGGCCGGATGAAGCTCAGCGCTTCCGACGAAAAGAAGCCCTATTAGGGCCGCGAAAGCCCCTCCGGAGGGAGCCCCCCGGGAGGGGCAGGCTTCCCCGGAGGGGGAGAACATCCCCCGAGGGCCTCCGGCGGAATCGGCGCCGTCCTTCCGGTTTCGGCGGGAGGAACGGCTCAAGAGAAGGGATGAAATACGGGGTATTTTTAACCGGGGAAAGCGGGTTTCCTGCGCCGGGGCCAAGCTGTTCTTTCTGGAGAACGGCCGGGCCCATAACCGGATTGCCTTTACCTTTGCCCGCAAATACGGGAACGCGGTGGCGCGGAACCGGGCCCGCCGTCTTGGCAGGGAAGCCTACCGGCTTATGCGCGGCCGCTTGAAGCGGGGCTTCGATCTGGTCTTGCTGGTGTATCCCGGGGAAGACAGCCTGGCCGGGCGGCGGGATCAGTTGCGGGTGTTGTGTTCCAAGGGCGGTTTGTTGTGCCCCGCGGCCGGTTTAGAGAAGGGATCGAGTCGATGAAAATTGCAGCGAACGGGGTCTTGTGCCTGATCCGGTTTTATCAAAATGCGGTGTCCCCACATTTTCCGGCCCGGTGCAGGTATGTTCCCAGCTGTTCCGCCTATGCGTATGAGGCGGTCCGGAAATACGGGGCGTTCCGGGGGATGGTGTTATCCGTGAAGCGGATCCTGCGGTGCCATCCCTTTCATGCCGGAGGTTACGATCCGGTACCTTAATTTGTGCGGGATGACAGGGCAAAGCCGGTAATCCCCTTGAGGAGTCGCATGGAAAAGCGAACATTGTTGGCCGTCGTACTCTCGGTGGCCGTTATTATGGGTTTCTACTATGTACAGAACACCTTGTACCGTCCGGCGGCCCCTGCGGCGGCCGGTGAAGGCAGGCAGGAGGAGGCCCCGCCGGCGTCGTCCCTGGTTTTGCAGCCGGCGCGGCCGGACGGGACGGCCCCGGAGGAGCGTGCCGATGAAGGCGTCCTTGCCGAAGGGCCCCGGGAGGAGCAGCGGATCACCGTCGATACCCCCCTGGTGACGGCGGTTTTGACCAATGCGGGGGGGGACCTGGTTTCCTACAAGCTGAAGGAACACCGGGACCAGGAAGGCCTCGTGGAGATGATCCTCTCCGGGGCTGCCGAAGGCCATGCCTTCACCGTGGCCTTTGGGGGGCTTGAGGCCAAGCCCGTCAGCGCCCTCTTCCATGTGAACCGGCGGGACGATTACACGGTGGAATTTTACCGGGATTTCGAGGTCCGCGTTCAGGGGGAAACGGCCCGGTTCCGCCTGACCAAACGCTACGATTTCAGGCCCGAAGAGTATATGTTTGAACTCACCGTCACCCTGGACGGCGGCCATTCGGTGTCCTCCGTCAATTTTGGCGGGGCCGCCTATACCCTGGCATTCGGCCCCCAGATCGGCCCCAAATTTGAACAGCTCGATCAGCGGTACGACTACCGCCAATACTACACCTTTACCAACGGCAAACGGAAGCAGGAAAAGGTGAACGAGCGGGCCCCCACCCTGATCAATTCCCGGATTTCCTGGGCGGCCATTGCGGGAAAATACTTCACCTTTATCGCCATCCCCGACGCCACCCAGTACGAGACGGCCTTTTCCGTCACCCCCGAAGCGGGCATGCCCCAGCCTTCCCGGTTTTATATGATCCGGCCGGCATTGAAGGGCTCCCGGACCGTGGACACCTTCCGCTTCTACCTGGGGCCCAAGACCCAGAAAGACTTAGGAATCTACGATAACGGGAACAACAGTTTTAAGCTCCGGGAAATGCAGCTCATCAAGATCCTCACGACCAGCGGCATCCTCGGCCCGGTGGAGGCGATCTTTAAGTGGCTTTTGATGATCTTCTACCGCGTTATTCCGAATTACGGCGTGGCGATCATGCTCCTGACCCTGCTGGTGAAACTCCTGATGTTCCCCCTGACCAAGAAAAGTTCCGAGGCGACCCTCAGGATGCAGGCCCTGTCCCCGAAGATCAAGGATCTTCAGACCAAATACAAGGATAACCCCGCCAAGCTGAACGCGGAAATGGCGGAATTCTACAAGAAAGAGGGGTACAATCCGGTTTCGGGATGCCTTCCCATGCTCTTGCAGCTTCCCCTTTTCATCGCCATGTACAACCTTTTTAACAACCATTTTGACCTGCGGGGGGCGATGTTTATTCCCGGGTGGATACCCGACCTCTCCCTGCCCGAGACGGTGTGGAATTTCGCGCCCTTCCGGATTCCCCTGCTTGGCTGGAGCGATCTGCGGCTGCTGCCCTTCATCTACCTGGGCTCCCAGCTCCTCTACGGCAAGGTAACCCAGACGCCGGATCAGCAGGGGAATGCCCAGATGAAGATGATGCTCTATGCTATGCCGGCGGTGTTTTTCTTTGTCCTGTATAATGTGCCCTCCGGATTGCTGCTCTACTGGATCATGTCCAATCTCTTGACCATGGTGCAGCAGGTCGGGATCAACAAATACCTGGCAAAGCGCAGGGCCCATACGCCGGCGGCGGCTCCTGAACCGGTTATTGCGCCCAGGAAGAAGCGGAAGCGGTAGGACGCGCGGGGGCGGAGGAGGACGGCAGCGGCCCTGAGGTTCCGCCCCGGAAAATTATGAAATTTTTTTCGCGAGGAGCGGATTATGGTATATGAATTTGAAGGCCGGACCGAGAAAGAGGCTATTGATCGGGCGGCGGCAGCGTTAGGTCTGAAAAAAGACGGCTTTGATGTGGAGATCCTGGAGGCCCAGCGGTCGGGTTTGTTTCGGAAGGGGCATGTCAAGATCCAGGTCCACACCGACGGACCGGTTTCCCCGAAGCGGTTGCAGGACGATGCGGAGGACGAGATCGGGGAGGGTTTGACGGCGGAGGATTCCGGCCCCGCGGTATTTGGGGAACCCGACGCAAAAAACGAATTTGAGCAAAAGCTCTTGGATTTTGTGAAGGGCCTCATAACCCACATGGGGTACGAGGGGAAGGTTTCGGTGCTGTTCCGGGAGGAACGCAAGATCGGTCTCAAGATCGAATCGGAGTATTCTTCCATATTAATCGGAAAGAAGGGAAAGAACCTGGACGCCCTCCAGTTCCTCACCAATATCTATGTGGGCCGGGAGGGACGGGAGGATATACGGGTCATCCTGGACACCGAAAACTACCGGATTCGCCGGGAGGAGTCCCTGGTCCGCCTGGCCTATACCGTGGCCGACCGGGTCCGGGAGAACCGCGGTTCCATCCTGCTGGAACCCATGAACCCCTTCGACCGGCGGCTGATCCATACCACCCTGAACGACATATCCGATGTGGAAACCAAGAGTGAAGGGGATGGCTTGTACAAAAAGGTCCGGGTCTATTACCGGGGGGCGGCGCGTTGATCAAAGCCGCCCTCAAACAGGCATGCCTGATGAAGGCGGCGAGGCCGCTGGTGCTGCTGCTGGTCCTGATGAAAGCGGCGGCGCCGGCCTTTGCCGAGACGGCGGAGGACCTGGCCGGGGAGGAAACCCTGGGGGCGCTGCTCCGGGAGGGGGTTTTGACCCGGGTTCAACTGCGGGACCCAACGCCCGCCCTGGCTCCGGAACACGCCGAACTGCGGCGCGTCCTCGACGGCGCCCTCCGGGAATTGGACGGCGGCATCCTGGCGGAAAGCCTCTGCCTCTACCGGAAGCCCCCGGAAGGCGCGGAAGCCGGAGGCCGCCCCGCCTCCGCCTGGACGGAATCGGAGCGGCGGGCCCTTTACAACGGGGCCCTGGCCCTGAGCAGCCTGGCGGGGCTGCAATACTATTCCTCCAGCCGGAAGGAGATGCGGACCTTCTACGAAGCTTCCACGGTGATCGATGGGCCCGATACGAAGAAGCCGTTGGCTGATCCCTCCTTCGAGGTTCCCCCGCCGGAACTGACCCTCTATGCCCGTCAAAGGGATCTCACCTTTGGGGACAATGTCTACCGGTACACCTACTACGCCCGCCCGGAGAGCCTGATCTTCATCCAGGAAAATATGACCGCCCTGAGCTACGGGATCATCCCCGTGGTGGGGAAGAACAAGCTCCGCTCGGTGGTGGCGGTGATCGACGCGGAGGCCTATCTTTTAATCTACACCGCGTCCCTGGCAAAAGCGGCCGCCCTTCCCGGCATGGGGCCGCGGGTGGGCCGATCCTTTACCACCCGGGCTGAGGCGATCCTGATCTGGTATTCCGGCCAGGCGGACAAGGCATTCCGGGGGCTTCAGCCCCCCCCGCCCCGGCAGCCGTAGCGGGACCAGGCTCAAACCGGCGGAAGCGGGTATCCCTATTTCCGCTTTTTCCACCGGATGTATACCTGCCGCCCCGTGCCGTTCTCCTGCGGCCGCTCTTCCGTTTCAAACTGGGAGGCGGCCCGGAAAAGGTCCGCCAGCTTCTTGAAGCCGTAGTTCCGGGGGTCAAATTCGCTGGACCGGTTGGAGATCTTCTGCCCCACGCTGCCCAGGTAGGCCCAGCCGGATTCGTCCGCCAGGTCCTCCACGGAGTCCCGCAGCAGCTTGAGGAGCCGGCGGTCCGTCTTGAAATCCCTGCGGCGGGCGGCGGGCCGGGAGCCGTCATCGTCGCTCTCCTCCTGCAGGTCCATGAGGATCTCGGTATAGATAAACTTGTCGCAGACCGACACAAAGGCCCGGGGGGTTTTCTTTTCCCCGAAGCCGTAGACCGTGAGGCCGCTTTCCCGGAGCCGGGCCGCCAGCCGGGTGAAATCGGAATCGCTGGACACGATGCAGAAGCCGTCGAGCTTTCCGCTGTACAGCAGGTCCATCGCGTCGATAATCATCGCCGAATCGGTGGAATTTTTGCCGCTGGTATAGGAAAATTGCTGGATGGGCTGGATGGCAAATTCCAGCAGCCGTTCCTTCCAGGAACGGAGGTTGGTGTTGGTCCAGTCCCCGTAGATCCGTTTGACGCTGGAGATCCCGTATTTGGCGACCTCGTCCAAAAGACCCTCGATAATCGCGGGCTGGGTATTATCCGCGTCGATAAGCACCGCGAGTTTGGCCTGATTTTCGGCCTGGTTTGAAAATGGCAATAAAGGCATAGAGACTCCTCTCATAATCGTAAAATTCAGACGGGGAAAATGGGGGGGGTCACCCCCCTGCCCCCACCGGGGGACCACAGGCCCCCCGGACCCCCCTTTAAACAGCCGCGTCCCCCGGTCACGCTTCGAATATCGACTGCTTGATCCGCCTGAGAAGGCTGATCCTCCCCAGGGGCAGGGAAAATTCCTCCCCCTGGGGCATGGGTTTAAGAACAAGGACGGTCTCCCCGTCCCGTTTTTCCAGGGCCTGGGGAATCCCCAGGGCCCGGTTCGGCTCGTCCCCGGTTCCGGGCCAGATGACCTCCACCAGGGATTTTGAGGCCAGGGCCTGTTTGGCCACGGCGTTTTTTCCCACATAGTCCAGCCCCCGGGCCTCCAGCTTTTCCGCCCGGATCGAGGCCCCGGTGAGCTGCGTTTCGTCCAGGATCAGGCGCCGTTCTATCCGGGCGGCCAATTCGTCCCGGTCGGCCTTGGAAATGCGCAGCGTTTCGAGAACCCCCCGGAACCGTTCCTTATAGCCCTCACCGGCCGTCTCCGGCGCCGGGCAGGAACGCTCCCCGGCGGCCATGAAGGGCTCCGGGACGGAAAAGCCCAGGACCGCCAGGGAAGGGTACGGGGATTGCGGGGACTCCGGGGACTTCAGCCCGTCTCCCCCGGGGGCGGGCCGGTCCCGCCGGGCGACGATGTCGAGGCCGGCCTTCTGCAGGGCCCCGGCGGCCTCCGCCGTGTCTTCGGCGGAGAGAAGGTAGACCCCCTCTCCCAGGGTTTGGGCCACCAGGGAGGCCACCGGCTCCGCCTCCGCCAGGTAGCGCCGGTCTTCGGAGAGGGTCAGGACCACGCCCCGGTAGAGGGCCGCCCCGGAATACCGGCGTTCCCAGTCCCGGAGGCTCCACACCAGGCTTGTGTCCGCCTGCTTCCCGGAAAGGCGCTCCAGGAGTTCAATCATCGCGTCGGCGCCGATATTCCGGTCAAAGCCCCGGACCGCCGATTCCCGCTGTATTTCAAAGCGCACCGCGGTCCCGGTTTCCCGGACCGATGAGAAGTAGGCCAGCGTGAGGGCGTCGGCCAGGCCGATCTCCGGGTAGAGGATGCAGGAAAAGGCCGTATCCAGGGCGATCACCGGCCGGTCCCCCGCCGCCTCATCGGGAAGCTCCGCCCCCCGGCTCCAGAAACCCGGAAGCCGGCGCTCCAGGAGGCCGGTCTTTTCCAGGGCCACCGGCACAATCACCTCCGGCCGGTCTCCCCCGGGAGGGTCCTCCGATTTTCCCCGTTCCAGCAGATCCCCGATCCGCTTGAGGGTAAGCCGGGGGTAACGCCGCCCCGGTTCCAGGGCGGCGAGAAAATGGTGGACGAACCGTACCGCCGATTGCAGGCGGTTCCGTTGAAAATACCCCGATTCCGTCCCCCGGAGGTAGATGAGCAGCCCCGCGGCGGTGTATTCCCGTCTTTCGGCGGGGGAGAGCGCCGCAAAGGCCCGGAGCCGCCCCTCATGGGGGAAGAGGCCCTCCCCCTCATAGTGGAAAAGGCCGGCGGCGGTGAGGGCTCCCAGGGCAAGCTCCGGCTCCATGCCGGGAAAGAGGTTCCGCCCCTCCGCCAGGACCTTCTTGCGGATTCCCCCCCGGCTCTTAAAGAAGTCCGGCCGTTCCAGGACAAAGGCCGTCAGGGCCGCCAGCCGGGGCGTGTCCAGCGCCACCGGGGGCTGCCGCCGCCCCTCCTCCGCCGGCTCCCCCGCTTCCTCCGAGGGGAAGATGGGGCTGGGATCCTCCGCAAAGGGGGCCAGCACCGGAGCCAGGACGGGGTTCAGGGCCAGCCGGTAGACCCCTTCGACCTTGATCCGGTAGAGGATGAGCCGCTCCTCCAGGTTGATGATCCGGGAATGGACCTCCCCGTAGCTCAGTTCCCCGGAAAAGAAGCTTTCCACTTCCCCCGGGGCCGGTTCCTCCAGGACCGCCACGGCGGCGATGATCCGGTGATCCTCCGGGCCGATATAGGCGCCGATAGCGTCCTGGATGTCCTTGCGGGAAAGAAAGGCCGAGAGGTCCTCCAGCAGCCGCTGTTTGTTGAAGGGGGTCTTGATGTTCCCGAAGACGCTCTTGATGAGATCGAAGTAGGAACTGTCCGGAAGGATCATCAGGGCGGATTTCCAATCCTCCGGGGAACGGAACCGGGCGTTCATATCTTCCCTCCTGTTGTTCCCCCGGCGAGAACCCCGCCGGACCAGTGCTGGAGGGAATACTTGTAGCCCTGCTCCGCCAGGAATTTCTGGCGGTTTGCGGCGAAGTCCTCCTCCAGGGTTTCCCGGGAGACCAGTGTATAGAAGTAGGAATTCCTCCCCTTGGGGCGGAGGATCCGGCCCAGGCGCTGGGCTTCCTCCTGCCGGGACCCGAAGGACCCCGACACCTGAATGGCCATGGAGGCGTCCGGGAGGTCGATGGCGAAGTTCGCCACCTTGGACACCACGATCACCCGGACTTCCCCCTGCTTGAAGGCCCGGTAGATCCGTTCCCGCTCGGCGTTGGGGGTCTTCCCCGTAATCAGGGGGCTCTTGAGGAGCCGCGCCAGGGATTCAAGCTGGGAGATGTACTGGCCTATCACCAGGATATGATCCTCCCCGTGGTTTTCCACCAGTTGGGCGGCGATGGTTTCCTTGAGGGGATTCTCGCTGGCGATGCGGTATTTTTCCCGGGGGGAGGCCACCGCATAGGGGATCCGGAGCTTTTCCGGCAGATCCAGCCGGATCTCGATACAGAGGGCCTCGGCGATCCAGCCCTTGTGTTCCAGGTCCTTCCAGGGAACATCGTAGCGCTTGGGCCCCACCAGGCTGAACACCGCGTCCTCGGCCCCGTCTTCCCGGACCAGGGTCGCGGTAAGCCCCAGCCGCCGGACCGCCTGGAGTTCCGCGGTAACCCGGAACACCGGCGCCGGGAGCAGGTGCACCTCGTCGTAGATGATCAGCCCCCAGGGCCGCTCCCGGAAGAGCTTGAAATGGGGAAAATCCCCTTCCTTGCGGGGCCGCCAGGTGAGGATCTGGTAGGTGGCGATGGTAACCGGCGCCACGGCCTTGGAATCCCCGGTGTATTCGGCGATATCCTCCGGGGCGAGGCTGGTTTTGTCCAAGAGTTCTTCTATCCACTGGTGCACCGCCGCCACATTGGTGGTGAGAATCAGGGTGTTGGTCCTGATCAGGGTCATGAAGGTCATCCCCACCACGGTCTTCCCGGAGCCGCAGGGCAGCACCACCACCCCGTAGCCGGTCCCGGGGCCGCCGTCCCCCAGAACCGTCCGGGCGGCCTCCACCTGGTAATCCCGGGGGGCGAAGGGCCGGCCCAGGGAGTTCTCTTCCCGCAGGGCTATTTCCAGGGGTTCCCCGTCTATCAGGGGGGCCTCGTCCTTCACCGGCCAGCCCAGCTTGATCAGTTCCCGCTTGACGCTTCCCCGGTCGGTCAGGCGCAGCCGGAAACCTTTCCCGGCCCGTTCCAGGTATTTCTGCAAAGACCGGGCCGCCCCGATTTCCGCGAGGATTGCCTCGTCGGCGGCGGTGAGGAAAAGCGTCTCCGGCTGATCCGGCTCCGGCTCCGGTTCCGGCTCCGCAAGGAGAGGCGGCTCCGCGAGGAGACGAATCTTCCCGTACCGGGCCATGGTGTCGGAAAACCCTTCGGCAATCCCCGGAGGCACCGGGTAGCGGCTGTAGTTCTCCAGGGCCGAGAGGATATCCCGGGGGGAGAAGCCCGCGCTGGCGGCGTTCCACAGGGAGAGGGCGCTGATCCGGTAGGTATGGATATGCTCCGGCGATTTCTCCAGTTCCGCAAAGGGCATGATCGCGGCCCGGGCGTCCTCCGCCCGGGGGGCATGGACATCCAAAAGCAGGGTACGGTCGCTTTGAACGATCAGAGGGTTTGCGGGATCTATCGCCATAACTCATCAACTATAGTGCATTTTTTATTGAAATAAAAGGGGCTTTTTTCCTTTTTTTTACGAAATTTTAGAAATATGAAATGAGGGCCTTCTTTTTTTTGAGCAAACGCGGGAGCCCTGTTCGCTGCCCCGACAGCCGGCGGATGGGGTGCTTGCGCCGAAACAAAATAGGCCGTATAGTGAGGGGGTTATGGCTTTTACCACCCCTTCCGCAGCGCCCGCGGAATTGCTTGCCCCGGCGGGGTCCCCGGAGGCGCTGGATGCCGCCATCGGCGAAGGCGCCGACGGGGTGTACCTGGGGCTGCGGAATTTTAACGCCCGGCTGCGGAGCGCCAATTTTGCCTATTCCCAGTTTGAGGGCGCCCTGAGGGCCCTGCACCGGATGGGCCGGAAGCTCTATGTGACGGTGAATACGGTTTTTGAACAGCGGGAAGCGGATCGGATGTACCAACTGCTCAAATATCTCTCGGCGCTCGGTCCGGACGGCCTCATCATCCAGGATTTTGGGATCGTCCCCCTGGTCCGGGAGCATTTTCCTTCCCTGAAGCTCCACGCTTCCACCCAGATGAACATCGCCGCTGCCCGGGGGACCAACCTGCTTTCCAAACACGGCTTCTCCCGGGCGGTGCTGGCCCGGGAATTGAGCCTCCCGGAGATCCGGGAGATCCGGGGGCAGACCAACCTGGAACTGGAGGTCTTTGTCCACGGGGCCCTCTGCGTCAGCGCCTCGGGGCTCTGCCTCTTTTCCAGCTACCTGGGGGGAAAGTCCGCCAACCGGGGGATGTGCACCCAGGCCTGCCGGCGGCTGTACCGCCAGGGGGAGGATCAGGGCTACTATTTCAGCCCCGCGGACCTCCAGTTGCTGGAACAGATCCCCGCCCTGGTCGACGCGGGGGTGAATTCCTTCAAGATCGAGGGGCGGATGCGGAGCGCCGAATACGTGGGCGCCGTGGTGGCCGCCTACCGCCGGGTCCTGGACAGCCTGGACCGCGGCCCGGAGGGGGCCATAGCCCAGGCCCAGGCCATCCTCCGCGGCGACTTCGCCCGGTCAAAGACGGCCTTTTACCATACCCCGGAGGCGGCCGCGGGCCTCTCCTGGCTTAACCCCCGGCAGGACGGGGGCACCGGGATTCCCCTGGGGGCCATCCTCAAGGTGAAGGGAACCGGGACCCCCTCCGGGGCCGGGACCGGCCGCCGGGCCCTTATCCCCGCCGGGCCCCTGATGCCCGAACCGGGAGACACGCTGCGCTTCCACCGGGCGGACGACTCCAAGCGCCGGACCCTCGTCATGCCCCCCGATGCCCCGCGGGGATCGCCGGGCAGCCCGCATAAAGACGCCGGTTCCGATGCCGGCTCCTGGATATCCTGTCCTGAGGGCTTTGAGATTGGCGACTCGGTGTACCTGATCCGCAGGCGTTCTGCCGCGAAACGGTATCCGGCGGTGATCCGGGACCTGGACCGCTGCCGCCGCGCCCCGGGCCGGGAGACGGCCCCGGAGCGGAGCCTCCCTCCCCTGGGGAAGCAGGCCCTCAAGGCCTTTCCCGAGGGGCTTTACAGCGCGGTTTCGGGGATAGGGGACCTCTACGTCCTCCAGTCGGTACGGCCCCTGCGGGTCATGCTGGCCCTGACCCGCGGGAACGCGGCCCGGCTTCTGGAGGGGCCGCTTCCCTTCAGCCCCGGCGAAATCATCCTGGTCCTGGACCCCTATTTCCCCCAGTCCCGGGAGGCGGTCCTGGAGGGGGAGCTTCGGGACCTCATGGCCGCGGGGTACCGGCAGTTTGTGGTGAATAATCCGGGGCATTTTTCCTATTTCCGCGCCGAGCGGGTTTCCCTCATCGCCGGTCCCTTCCTGTATACCTTTAACCGCTGGGCCGCTTCCTTCGTGGCTTCCCTGGGCGCGGACTTTGCGGTGACTCCCCTGGAAAACAACCGCCAAAACCTGGAACGCACCGTGGAACCGGGCCGCCGGGCCGCCGTCTTCGTCACCCTCTTTGCCTACCCTGCCCTCTTCCGCATCCGGGCGGACCTGAGCGGGCGTTACGGCTTCGGCAGCTTCCAGGACAGCCAGGGCGAGCGCTTCCGGCTCAACGCCGGGGAGGAGGGGTCGGCGGTGATTCCCGAACGGCCCTTCTATATCGGCGACAAGCTCCCCTTTCTCAGGACCGCGGGCTTCCGCCGTTTCATCCTGGATTTTTCGGGCTCTCCCCTGAAGAAGCGGGATTACCGGGACATCATGGCCGCGGTACGGGAAGGCCGCCCCCTGCCCAATACGAGCCGCTTCAACTGGAAAGACGGCTTCTATTCGCCCCAAGAGGGGGTCCCGGGGTAGTGCCGGGCCCCCCGCCCCGGCCTTTTAAGCCTGAAGGCGTTTCTCGATGGCGTCCAGTTCGGTGTAAAGCTCCTTGGGGAGCTTGTCCCCGAATTTGGGGTAGTGGTTCTGCCGGACATCGGCGATTTCCGCCTTCCAGCCTTCAATATCCACCTTGAGGAGTTCCCGCATATCCGCCTCGCTCACCCCCTCGGGGCGGCTGATGGCGTCCGCCGTGGGGAGATAGCCGATGGGGGTTTCCACCGCCTTGCCCGTACCGGCGCAGCGCTCGAAGATCCAGGCCAGCACCCGGGAATTTTCCCCATAACCGGGCCAGATGAACTTGCCCGCCTCGTTCTTGCGGAACCAGTTGACAAAGAAGATCTTGGGGAGCTTCGCCTCGTCGTGGGTTTGCCCCAGCTTGATCCAGTGCTTGAAGTAATCCCCCATGTGGTAGCCGCAGAAGGGGAGCATGGCGAAGGGATCCCGCCGGATGGTGCCGGCCTTGAGGTCCAGGGCCGCGGCGGTTACTTCGGAACCCACGATGGAGCCCATAAAAACCCCGTGGATCCAGCTTTTGGCCTGGTTCACGAGGGGAATGGTCTTGGGCCGCCGGCCCCCAAAGAGAAAGGCGCTGATGGGTACCCCCTTGGGGTCCTCCCATTCCGAGGCGATCACCGGGCACTGCTTGGCTGGACCGGTAAACCGGGAATTGGGATGGGCCGTGGGTTTCTGTTCCTTGTTACCCTTGTCCTGGATCCACTCGTTGCCGTTCCAGTCGATGAGTTTTCCCGGGGCGTCGTAGCCGATCCCCTCCCACCAGACGGTTTTGTCTTCCGTTAGGGCCACGTTGGTATAGATGGTGTTCTTTTTGATGGTCTCCATGGCGTTCCGGTTGGAGTCGTTGTTGGTCCCCGGGGCGACCCCGAAGAATCCCGCTTCGGGGTTGATGGCGTAGAGCCTGCCGTCGGCGCCGAATTTCATCCAGGCGATATCGTCCCCCACGGTTTCCACCTTCCAGCCCGGCAGGGTGGGGATGAGCATGGCGAGGTTGGTCTTGCCGCAGGCCGAGGGGAAGGCGCCGGTGATGTATTT
>JAITRV010000051.1 GCA_031288215.1 Spirochaetaceae bacterium
CCAGCTCCTGGTGGGCATCATTACCCGGCAGATTTTTGTCGGCGGCGGCATGGACCTCTACGCCCCCTTCGGCTATGAACTTCCCATGGGCTTCAGCGGCGGCCACGGGACGGCGGGAGTGGTGGGCAACTACTTTAAAGGCCTGGATCTTCCCTATTGGGAAATAGCCCAGGGGGTCACCACCACCACCGCCACCTTCGGCCTCATCGGGGGGATGATCATCGGGATCATCGCCATCAACGTGGCCGCCCGGACCGGCAGGACCGCGATCCTCACCAAACCCGGGGACATCCCCCCGGATATGGCCAAGGGCTACCAGCCGGACCCGGCAAAACAGCAGAGTATGGGGAAAGAGACCACCATGAGTTCCTCCATCGAGTCCCTGACCTTTCATCTGTCGGTGATCCTCGGCGCCTGCGGCATCGCCTATATCCTCATGAACCTGATCAAATACTTGAAGGTGCCCCTGGTAAATCAGATCCCCATCTGGGCCTGGGCCATCGTGGTCATGTTTGGGGTGAATTTCTGCATCCAAAAGATAGGGCTGGGGAACCTCATCGACAGCAAGACCAAATCCCGGATTTCCGGGGTCTGCTCCGATTACGCCATCACCGCGGCCATCGCGAGCCTTCCGGTCCAGGCGATTCTGGCGTATATTGTGCCTATCCTGGTGATGGTCGTTGTGGGGTATATCGTTACCTATCTTTTCCTTTTTACCCTCTTTAAGAAATTTTTCGCCGACTGCTCTTTCGAGCGGGCCATTTCCCTTTGGGGCTGCGCCACCGGGGTATTCCTCACGGGCCTTATGCTCCTGAAGATCTGCGATCCCGAGTATAAAACCCCCGTATTAAACGACTATTCCATGGGCTTTTCCTTAACCTCCGTCTCGAATTTTATCTTGATGCCCATCACCGTCAGTATACTTTTATATCAGGGTTTTTTCATAAACGTCCTTTTCCAACTCGGCCTCCTGGTAATAGGGATGGTACTGCTTATCTGCGGCAACCAAATCTCCCGGGGACTGAACAACCCGAAGGCGGAGGTTGCGAAAAATCATGGATAAGTCCCGTGCCGCCGGCTCTGTCGCCAGCTCTGTCGCCGGCTCTGTCGCCGACTATATAGACAGCATCGGGGAACTCCTGATGGGGATCTCCGACGCCGTTTGGGATTACGCGGAAACCGCCTTTGAGGAATACCGGTCCGCGGCCATCTTCAAGGAAACCCTTGCCCGGCAGGGGTTCACGGTGGAGGACAAGACCGGGGGAATCGATACGGCCTTCTGCGCCGGCTACGGCAGCGGGAAGCCGGTGATTGGCATCCTCGCCGAATACGACGCCCTGTCCGGGTTAAGCCAGAAGGCCCTGGCGCTTACGGAAGAAAAGCGGGGCGGGAAAGAGGATAACGGCAACGGCCATGGCTGCGGGCATAACCTCCTGGGGGCGGGCGCCCTGGGGGCGGCCCTGGCGGTAAAGGAGTACCTTGCGGCGAATAAGCTCCCCGGTACCGTGAAACTCTTCGGCTGTCCCGGGGAGGAGGGGGGTTCCGGCAAGGCCTTTATGGCCCGGGCAGGGGTCTTCGAGGGGCTGGACGTTGCCTTTACCTGGCATCCCTTTGCGGTAAACGCCGTCATGGAGATGAAGCTTCTGGCCAATTACCAGGTCCTCTACAAATTCCGAGGAAAAGCCGCCCATGCCGCCGCTTCGCCCCACCTGGGCCGCAGCGCCCTGGACGCGGTGGAGCTTATGAACGTGGGGGTGAATTTTCTCCGGGAACACGTCATCCCCGAAGCCCGCATTCATTACGCGATTACCCATACCGGGGGCTTTTCCCCCAACGTGGTCCAGGCCCGGGGGGAAGTTTTGTACCTCATCCGTTCTCCCCGGCTGCCCCAGGTGGAGGAGATTTACCGGCGGGTGAACAAGATCGCCCAGGGCGCGGCGCTGATGACCGAAACGGACGTGGAGATTGAGTTTATCAAGGCCTGCGCCGATGTCATCCCCAATAAGACCCTGGGCCGCGTCCTCTACGATAACTTTAAAGCCCAGGAGCTTCCCCGCTATACCGCGGAAGAGGCGGCCTATGCGGCGGCCCTGGCAAAAACCTCCCTCAAGCCTCCGGGCTCGGAGGCGGCCATGTTCCTGTCCAATGCGGGAAAGGAACAGGCGGAGTATGCCAAACGCCTCGGGGAAAAAAAGCTCTGCGATCTCGTCCTGCCCTTTTACGATGAAACGCCGGAGCCCGTTTATCCCGGTTCCTCCGACGTGGGGGATGTGAGCTGGAACGTACCCACCGCCCAGATCGCGGCGGCCTGTTACGCCCTGGGTACGGCGGAACATTCCTGGCAGCTGGTGTCCCAGACCCGCAGTTCCCTGGGGCATAAGGGGCTCCTCCTTGCCGCCAAAGTGATCGCCGCGGCCTGCGTGGATGTGCTGGAACATCCGGAGCTTGCCGAAAAAGCCAAAGCGGAATGGGAGCGGCGCCTTGAGGGCCACCCCTACCGCTCCGCCATCCCGCCGGAGGTAAAACCCCGGCCTATTGGAACGATATAACCCTCCCGGGGCCTCTTGTCCCCGTCTTAAACCCCTCCCCCGTTTTTGGGGGAGGGGTTTACGCAACAGGGACCCTGCCGATGCCCTGGCACCTCTTGATTTTTTATCAAATTTATAGTACAAATCTATTAAGGGGGGGAGCGATGAAAGTACGGATTCCGGTATTGTTCTGGGTGTTCCTGTTTTTTCCCCGGCTCCTTCCGGGGGAAGACGGGCGGACCGAGCCGGTGAGTATATATCTTATTTTTGACGGCTCTTCGATGGCAAAGAGCGGGCTGGATGGCGCGGTGCAATGGATCGGCGCCACGGTGATCGATACCATGCTCCGGGAGGGGGATGCGCTTTCCCTGTGGATCACCGGGGGAGGCCCCGGCCCGGTCTTTTCCGAGGTCCTGAGCGGGGCCGCCGGGAAGGACCGGATCAAGGAACTGCTCCGGTCCGCGGTTCCCGGGGAGGGCCGGGCGGATTATGCCGGGGCCCTCCGGGAGGCGGCGGCCCGGGTCCGGGAGGGGAGGGGGCTTTCCTATACCCTCCTTATTACCGGCACCGCGGAGGGGAATCCCCGGGGAAGCCCCTCCCGGGAACGGGACGCGGCGGAGTTGCTGCGCTATTCCCGGGTGCTGGAGTTCTCAGGCTGGCGGGCCCAGGTGGTAGGTCTGGGCATCACGTCCCGGGTACAAGCGGCTGCCTCCGCCTATATGGCGGGGGGATAGCCGGTCCCGTGGATTCAGAGGAGGCGTCGTGAAAGGTACTACCTTCAAATGGCGGAGCTTGACCGTTTTCTTACTCATTGGGCTGGGGATCGCCGCGATGATCTTCCTGCCGGGGGATTTTTTCTATTCCCAAAATGCCGTGAAGGCGGGGCAGCCCCGGATCGTGCTGCCCGGCATAGGGGTGGGGAGCCGGGAAGACGGGAGGGGCGGTCCGGCGCCGGAAGGACGCCCCCAGGCCCTCCTGATCCCCCTGTCTCAGGGGGAGACCGTAGCGGCCATGCTGACCCTGAATTTTGACGATGACCCCCAGGACGAGCAGATTCTGGTCTGCCGGAATTTCTTGAAACCCGATATGCCGATCTACGTGATCTATGCCGATTTCGAGCCCCTTGGGGGCTACAGACGGGTATGGACGGCCCGGACCGTTGCCGCCAGTCCGGGAACCATCACCCTTACAACCATGGATGTCATCGGCGACGGGGGGATCTGTGTCCTGCTGCGGAGCTTGGGCACCGGGGGGGAAGAAACCCTGACCATCCTCCGGAAAACTCCCGCTTCGGCGGACCTGAAAACGACGGCGCCCTTCAACAAGATCGCCGAATTGCGGATTGAAGGCTCCATCACCCTGGAGGAGGCGGATCAGGCCCGGGAAGGAATCCGGGGGCAGCCGATGAGGATTGCCGCCTACGGCCGGAATTATGAATCCCCCAATCCCCTGGATCGGGTGGAACTGGTCTATACCTATAATTCCCCCAGCGGCCTTTACGAGCAGAGCCAATTGGTCAATATACCGGGCGCCCAGATTGAACAGCGCCTGATCCAGGAACTGTTAAACGGGGGAACCGGGGAATTTGAGCAGTTCATGGGCGGTCTGTGGTACTTTCTTAAATCCGGGGTCCCCGATCCTGAACAGTACATCTATTTTGATACCTTAAACCGGGAAATCGTCTTCTACGGGGATGAGACCGAACAGATCTTTGCCTGGGACCGGTCAAACAACACCCGGTATGGGGTGTATATATCCACCCAAAATCAGTCCGTTACCACCCTCAAACGGTTCATCGATGTGGAGCTTGATTCCCTGAACAGCCTGCGGGTCCGGGTTATTGAGGATGTCAGGCTCAAGATCGGGGTCAGCACCACCTGGGACGGCTACTACCGGAAGGCCGGGACCTTCGATACGGAAGCGGCAGCCCCGGCGCCCCCCGTGGCGGCCCACATTGAAGCCGTCTACCACGGCGCCATCGGAACCATGTCCTTCTACCGGGACGGTACCTACGCATTGCTCCCCGGCGGGGGAGGGGCGCAAGGGGGGGCCTACGCCTTTTTCCGCCTTGAGGGGGATACCTTTTTAGAACTCAGGCCCTCCCCGGAAGGCCGGGAGGTTTACCGCCTCCGCCCCGGAAACGGGGAAGCCGGTTCCGCCCCCCCTCCCCCGGAAAGCGCCCCGGAATTTCCCTACCCAACCTTTACCCTGAACCGGATCCGCCTGAGCGTCCGGGGCATCCAGGAACTCCACGATCGCCCCATCGTCCTCTCCCGTGCCGCCCCGCGGTAGGAAGGGGAGGGGAGGGGCTATTCAGCGGCAATCGGGAAGGATTCAAACCCCGCGTCCCGGAGGAGAAAACTCGTGCGGTTGATATCTTCCCCGGGAGGGACGGTTACCGCCCAGAAATCGGCGCCGTTTATCCTGTTATGGGTGAGTTCCGCCGGAAATCCCGCGCTTTTCAGCCGGGCCGCCTGGGCCCGGGCGTTTTCTTCCCGGCTGAAGTAGCCGGTTTGCAGGAAGGCCGTGCCGGTCCGGCCGGGAGACGGGGCCGGAGGGGCAGGGGAGGCGGCGGCCGGAACCGGGGCGCTTTCCGGGATTGGGACCGGCGGCCCCAGGGCAAAGGCCTCCCGGCCGGGGAAGAGAAACCAGAGGGCCTGGGGAGCGGCCTGAACCGGGCCGTCCCCCCCGGCGATCCGGGCCTCGGGGCTTGCGGGGCATTCCGCCCTGAGCCGGGAGCGGTATCCCTCATCCCCGGAAATCCGCCAGAGGGTATAGTAGATGGCGGCCTTCCGCCCGCCGAAGGCCGCGTCGGCGGCGAGGCTTTCCAGGGCGGCCTGCTCCCCCGAACGGAAGCCCTCAAGCTGGGCCCCCAGGTACCGGGCGTCCCGGAGGCTCTCCGGGTCCCGGCCGGTGAGGAGTACCGTTTTCAGGGCCCCCTCGGCCTTGTCCGGTTCCCCCAGGGCAATAAAGCACCGGGCCCCCTCCACCAGGGCGGCGTCATCCCGCCGGTCCGGGACGGCAAAGGCCGCGTCCATCCAGGTCCGGGCGGCGGCCTCGATGTTCCCCGAAAGCCGCAGGAGCCGGGCCAGGCGGAGCAGGGTCCCGTGGCGCGCCGTTCCGGTATAGCCCGGAGCGGCCAGTTTTCCTTCCAGTTCCCGGATCTCCGCCGCCAGCAGGGTGGGGACCGCCGCGCTCTGAGCCCGGAGGCTTCCCTGCCCCGGCAGGGCGAGGAGCAACAGGCCCAGGAGCAGCAGGAGCCGGGGGAACCTAATCGATCCCATAGGGGCCGCCTTGGGAGAAATTTCCCCCCTCCGCCGCCTCCGCCGGGGCGGGTTCTTTCCCCCCTTTTTTCCGGCCCCTCCGGCGGCGGCTTGGCTTTGCCTCAAGGGAACCGGGGGGCTGGGGCTTCCTGAAGCGCAGGGAAACTATCAGGGGGATGGTGCAGAGCATGCCCGCTACAAAGGCGGAAAAGGCGGTAAGGTAAATAGGCACCGCTTCAATGGTGGTAAATCCAAAGGAAATATCGCAACGATTCTCCAGATTAAGGCCGATAAAGACCAGGAGGATCCCGAAAAGGATAACAAAACCAATCATTCGCCAAGGCATAACGCCCTCCTTCATACCGTTCTGTCGGATTATTCCGCCGGATTATTCCGCCGGGCCAGGAACGTATTTCCGCGGAGGGATAAAAGGCTTACCTCCGCAAAGGAACCTATCATTGACGGGGTTCCGGGAAACACCGCCATTTCGTCCCGTTCGGTACGGCTTATTAATTCATCGGCATTTCTGCGGGAAATCCCTTCAATTAATACCCGTTCCCGGGAACCGATCCTGTCCTGTAATAATTCTAATGTATGACGCCGCTGTAATTCAATGATCCGGGAAAGCCGTTTTCCCTTGACTTCCCCGCTTATCCGGTTCGGCAGGTCAAAAGCGGCGGTCCCCTCCCGGGGATTGAAATGGTACATATAGGCGTACAGGAATTTAACCTGCTCCATCAGATCCGCGGTCAGTTCCAGATCCGCCTCGGTCTCCCCGGGGAAGCCGATGAGGATATCCGTGGAAAGGCTGATCTCCGGCATGGCCTCCCGGATCTCCGCCACCAGTTCCAGGTAACGCTCCCGGGTATAGCGGCGGTTCATGGCGGCCAGGACGGCGTTGGAGCCGTGCTGGACGCAGAGGTGGAGGTGGCGGCAGAACCGCCGGTTCCCCGCCATGACCCGGATAACCCGGGAGGACAGGTCCTTGGGGTGGCTGGAGAGGAAACGGATCCAGCGGATGGGAGTCCCCTCCAGGGCCTCGGCGCATAGTTCCAGAAGATCGGGAAAATCAAGCCTTCCCGTGAAGGCGGCCCTTCCCCCCGGCCCCGGAACCTCCCCCTCCCAGCGGTAGGAATTGACGCTCTGCCCCAGAAGGGTGATTTCCCGGACCCCCCGTTCACCCAGCAGGCGGATCTCCGCGAGGATCGAGGCGGGGTCCCGGGACACTTCCCGGCCCCGCACGAAGGGGACGATACAGTAGGAGCAGAAGTTATTGCACCCCCGCATGATGGGGAGGAAGGCCCGGAACTGCCCCTCCTCCAGGTGCAGCGGGGCAAAGACCGGCTGTTCTTCGTGGGATACAAAAGTATCCCCGGATACGGAAGTATCCCGCGCCCCCTCAGCCCAAGGCTCCCGGAGGGGAAGCCCCCGCTCCAGCCTTTCCAGGAGCCGGGGGAAATCCCGCCGGGCGGCGATCCCCATCACGTAGTCCACCGCCCGTTCGTTGATCCCCAGGCGCTGGGCCATACAGCCGGTTACCACCAGGGTAAAGGGGCGTTTCTTCTTCAGGGCCCCGTAGAGGGCAATCCGGCCCAGGACCCGCCGCTCCGCGGTGGCCCGGACCGCGCAGGTATTGATGAGTATCAGATCCGCCTCCGCCCCGGTCCCGGCGCTTTTCCATCCCCGGTCCCGCAGGACCAGGTCCAGGGCCGCGGACTCGGCGTTATTCATCTGGCATCCGTAGGTCTCAAAAAAGTAGGTCACGACCGGCTCTTGAGCCCCCGCAGGAATTGGAACGCCTTCCAGACCCCCAGGGCCAAAAGCCCCAGGGCCCCGATGCCCAGGGCGAAAGCCGCGACGGGTCTGATCAGGGGAACGGGGGCCTTGGCGAGGATCCCCAGAAGCCCCGCGGCGGTAATGATCAGGCCGGGTTTTCGGTCCCCGGCATCCCTGGAAAAGAGGGCCCCCAGGCCCACCGCGCCCGCGACGGCCCCGGCGATAATGCCCGCCACCGGCGGAAGGGCCCTCAAAACCAGGAGCAGGATCCCGCCGGCAATACCGCCCACCGCGGTTACCCCCTGCTTGCTTAACTCACCGGCCGGGGTGGGCCTCCCGGGGACTATATCTTTCATGTGTACCCTCCTCTGGTTATACATATCCGAAACATATCATACTCTATCCCCCGGGGATCTTCAACGGCGCCGGGGCCGGTAACCAGGGCTCCTGCATTTACTTTTTTTCATACTTTTTTATGAGATAATCGTCTTGGTACCTTGATTACTCTCAATGACTCGATAGATCCAAAGAAATTTAACCACGGACCACACGGACAA
>JAITRV010000057.1 GCA_031288215.1 Spirochaetaceae bacterium
GAGTCGGCACCGTTTTTGCACTCCCGATTTTCTCGAAAATTACCGGACTTCCGTCGTGTGCGGATATACCGGTTTTTTATTTGTCGGCGGACATACGCAAGGGGACGATTTATGAAGAATACCGCATTTTTTGGGTTACCGGTATTTTTACTGGTAATAGGTTTTGCTGTTACGGGCTGTGAGACGCCAACCAGCGAAGTGCCTGACCAGTGGACCGATGTAACTGCCTTGAATCAGGCAGACGGAACATGGAAAGGATCATATCGTGAAACAACAAGCGATGAAGGCCTTACCGTAACGAACGATTTCGAAAATACAATAACTATTAACGCAGATGAGAAAACCCTATCAGAAACAATAAAAGTCACCACCACCTTTTCCGGCGAAGGTATCGATGACCTGTGGGATGATATTAAAGCCGCCATAAGGCAACGTGTGAAGGGCGTTTCTATTCCTGTTTATTTTAATGATAAGGATCATTCTATAACAATGACGGAGGCGGGTACCATTCCAATTGAAGACAGCGATATGGCCGGTGTTCAAATTAATCAATACGGAACGAAACTAAAAATATTGATGGAAGATATTGATTCAGAAATGATACTTACAAAACAGTGATCTCAAGCGGGGGCCGCTCAAATTCCGTTTTGGTTTTGAGCGGCTCCCTCCTCCGGCCGAAAGGCCACAAACAGACCCGGAAAAAGCGACCACAGCGCGGGGAGCAGGGTAAGGGCGCAGAGGGCGGAGGTCCCCACTCCCAGGACTGTAACCGTGGAGAGGCTGCGGATCAGGGCATTGGCCCCCCCGGAAAGCAGGAGGAAGGGCGCCGAAGCGGCCATGGTGGTGCCCGTGGTGGCCAGGAGGGCCGGGAGGCTCCGCCGTAACGCCCGGTATAAGCGGGGGCTGAGGCCCGGCTGTCCCGGTTCCGGGAGGAGGCGGATCTCGCCGGCGATCAGCACCGAGGCGTTCACCGCCATACCGCTCACCGCCACCAGGGCGCAGGCAGTAGAGGCCGTCACCGGCAGGCCCGCGGCGGCCATAACCAGGGCCGGCGCCGCCAGGGAGGGGGGCACCACCGAGAGGACCCCCAGGGGGACGCCGAAGGATTCGTTCCCCGCGGCTATCACCATATAGCAGAAGATCAGGGCCAGGAGGAAGTACCAGGCGGAACCGGAGAGGGCTTCCGCGGCGGCAATGGCCTCCCGGTCGAATTCCAGGGTATACCCCGGGGGGAGTTCCATCTTCTCCAGGAGGGCCATCACCTGATCCCGGACCCGCCGGGGGTCCAGGGGCCTGGTCCTGATGGAAAGGGAGGCGGTCCGGCGGCGGTTCTCCCGGCGTATCCCCGCAGGCTCCGCCGGGAGCGGCGTCCCCTCCGGCCCTTCCCGGAGCAGGGAGCCGAGGCGTACCGGTTCCCCCCCGTTTCCCGGCCGGAGGAGGATGCCCCGGATCTCCTCCGGGGAGGGGGCGGCGCTTCCCAAGCCCCGGATGCGGACGTCCTTTTCCCCCTCCGGCCCTATCCGTTTATAGGCCACCGGCCCGTGGACCGCCCGACGGACCGCATCGGAGAGTTCATACCATGAAATATCCGACGCCAGCAGCCGTTCCCGGTCGGGGATCAGGGTGAAGCGCCGGCTGCCGTCTTTAAAGTTGAGGACCGTCTCCCGGACCAGGGGCAGGGAAGCGACGCGCCGGGCCGCCTCTTCCGCCAGTTCCCGGCACTTGCGGTCGTCATCCCCGGCAATCGTGATGGTCCTGATCCGTTCCGTGGCGGAGGTCTCGGGGATATACACAAAACCCCCGGGAATCCCCCGCCGCCGGGCCAGGTCCCGCAGGCGGTCCGCCCCTATCCGCCGGGGATCAAAGCTGATGAGGACCGACCCCGAAGCGGTCCGTCCCACCGTCTGGACGTTCCGAATCCCCTCCTGTTTGTTCAGTTCCTCCCCATAGGCCCCCAGGAGCCGGTCCGTTTCCTCCGCCCGGAGCCCCCCCTCGAATTCCACCTGGGCATAGAGGGAGTTCTCCGAGGCGTCGCTTCCCACATCGGCCCCGGTCAGGATCAGGGCGGCTATCCCCCCGGCGGAGAAAAGGCCCCACAGGACGAGGGGCGCCCAGGGCCGGCGGGTGCAGAGGACCGTCAGGAGGCCCAGGAGCCGCAGCCCGTACCGGCGGATGCGGAGCATCTGCCATAGGCGGGGCATCTGCCATAGGCGGAGCATCTGCCATAGACGGAACAGCCGCCATAGACGGGGCATCTGCCCAGAGCGCGGCGGGCCCTCCTCCCCCGGCCCTTCCCCCAGGCCCCAGAGGAGAAGGGGGGGCAGGGCCGTGAGGGCCATCACCAGGGAGAGGAAGGTCACGGTTCCCACCGCCCAGGCCAGGGTGGAAATGCCCCCCGCCAGGGACTCCATGGCGGTAAGGGGGATGAGGGCCGCGATGGTGGTAACGGACCCGGAGATCAGGGGGACCCTGAGCCTTTTGAGGAGGACCCTTCCTTCCCCGATGGTCCGGGCCTTTCCCAGCCCGTCGGAACTGAGGATCGCCGCATCCACCGCGGCTCCGGCCCCGGCGGAAAGCCCCGCCAGAAGCCCCCGGTCCAGGGAGAAGCCCAGGAGGGAGAGGGCGGCCGCGGCCAGGAGGCAGATCAGGGGAACCGTGAGGGCGCAGATCAGGGCCCCTCTGAGGCGGCGGCCTTTGCCCGTGCCCCCGGCGTTTCCGCCCAGGAGGGCCGCCATCAGGGCCGCCGCGGCGGCTCCCTGGAGGGCGGCGGCCAGGACCGAACGGTAGGCCGCCGCTTCCTCCGCCCCCCGGTCCGAGAGCACCTCGAAGCGCAGGGGGAGATCCGCAAAGCCCGCCAATTCCTCCTGAATCAGGGCCGAAAGCCTCCCCGGATCAGCGTCCGCCCCGCCGAAAACCGCCAGCACCGCCGTCCGCTTCCCGTTGAGCCGGGAGAGGGACTCGCTCTCCCGGTTCTGTTCCCGGACCGCCGCCACATCCCCCAGACGGAAAGTCCCCCCCTCCAGGGGCAGCAGGGCCTCCTCCAGGGCCCGGCGGTCGTGGTAACGGCCGTCCAGGGTGATGAGGATCTCCCGGTCCCCCGCCCGGATAAAGCCGGCGGGGAGGAGGAGGTCGTTCTCCCCCAGGATTGCGGCGACCCTTGAGGCATCCAGGCCCCGGGCGGCGGCCTCCTCCGGTTTCAGGGCGACGATGATCTCCGGGAGCCCCGTGCCGGAGATCTCCACCTCCCCGGCCCCCTCCAGGGCTTCCAGGGCCGGCTTGACGATCCGTTCCAGGTGCCGCCCCAGGAGGGCATCATCGGCGGTACTGAAGACCGCGGCGGTCCAGAGGGGGATTCGGGAATCCGAGGAGGATCGAAGCTCCGGCCGCTGGGCCGAAGAGGGCAGGGTTTCGTAGACCCCCTGGGCCGCCTCCCGCACCGCCTCGTACCGGCCCGGCGCCTTCCCGTCAAAGCGGACAAAAACGCGGGCCCTGCCGTTTTCGCTGGTACTGATAATGGCCTTCACCCCCAAAACCGACGAGAGGGCGTCCTCCAGAGGAATCGCGGCGCTCCGTTCCATCTCCGCGGCGTTCACCCCGTGGTGCCGCAGGGTAATCGTATACCCCTCCTCCCGGTTTTTCCCTCCCGAATTCCCGCCGCCCAGGATCGCCACCACCGAAACCGCCGTCAGCGCCATCAGCGCGCAAAGCGCCGCCACCGGCCTCCCCAGCCACCCGTCCCCTTCGCGCATCATTCCGCTCCCCTCCCTTTCAGAAAAGGAACAAATACCGGCGGAAGGGCAAAGAGGGTGAGCGCCGTTGCCGCTCCCATACCCCCCAGCATGGCGGCGGCCATGGATTTTTGGCTTGCCCCCAGGGGAAAAACCGCCAGGGGAAGCAGGGCCAGCAGGGTGGTCACCGTGGTGGCCAGCACCGGCCGGAACCGCTCCGCCGCCCCGGCATAGACCGCCGCCGCCGGGGAAAGGCCTCCCTTCACTTTCTCCGCCGCGGTCTCGTAGAGGACGATCCCGTTATTCACCGCCAGGCCGAAAAGCACCACCAGGGCCAGGACCGACCCGGAATCAAGCCCCGTCCCGGTGATGAGCAGGGCGGGCCCCGCCCCGGCCAGGGAGAAGGGGATGGTGAGCATCAGGATTCCCGGGAGGACGAAGGATTCAAACTGGGCCCCCAGGGTCATGTAGAGGAGAAGCAAGACCAGAAGGACCGTAAGCCGGAGGGAGTTCCGGTACCGGGCAAAGACCGATTCATCGGCGGCGGAAATTCCCTCCATCCCCGTGAGGCTTTCCATAAGGGCCCCTTCGCCGGTGAGGTCCAGGTAGACCACGTCGCTGCGATCCAGCCGGGCCAGGGCCGCCTCCGCCTCGGTCCGTTCGACCCGGCCCACGGCGCCCAGGAAGATGGGCCCCCCCTCGGTAAGCCCCACGGGGATGGCCTCCACCAGGGCCTCGGGCCCCAGGGAACTCCGGCGGAGGTCCCCGGTAAGGCGGACCTCCAGGGGGCGGCCCTCGATTTCCAGCCGGGCGGCCACCAGCCCTTCGGTGGCCGCCTGGACCAGTTCGGCCATTTGCAGGGCGGAGATCCCCAGGTGAGCGGCGGCCTCCCGGTCCGGCCGGATCCGCAGTTCCGGCCGTTTTCCCCCGGGCCGCAGGGTATAGGCGGCGCTCCGGAGCTTCGCCGCCGCCTCCCGGACCCGGCGGCCCGTCTCCTCCGGGTCCTTCCCCCGGATCGCCAGGGTCCGGGCCGGGGAAAGGCCCAGGAGTTCTTCGGTCCTGTCCTGGGGATACCCCGCGGCCCAGGTCGTCCCCGGAGGCAGCTCCGCCCCGGCCATCATCCCCCGGATTTCCCCCATGACCTCCGCCGGTTCCGCCCCCCGGGCAAAGACGCAGCGGAGGCGGAGTTCCTCCTTCCGGTAATCCGGAGCGGCCCGGCGGCCCACGTCCTCCTCCTCCGCCCCGGCCCGGCCAAAGATCCTCCCGATGCCGGGGAGTTCCGCCAGGGTCCGGGAGAGGAGGACGCCGTATTTTCCCACCGCCTCCAGGTCCGTGCCCGCGGGGAAGCTGAGGATCAGTTCCGCCTCCACGGCGGCGTCGGGGAACACGAAGGCCGCGGGCCGGGTAAAGAGGATCAGGGCCCCGGCAAGGCTCAGGGCCGCGGCGAGGAGGAAGAGGCGAAGGGGCCGGCGGAGGCCCGCAGCCAGCAAAACCCGGTACTGCCGCTCCGGCGCGAAGGGCGAGGCGGCCCGGGGGCCGGCGGGAGCGTGGAGGAGCCGGTACAGGGAGGGCAGGGCAAACTGGGCGAAAAGCCAGCCGGAGGTGATGGAGGCGATCAGGGCGATGGAAAGATCCCCGAAAAGGGCCCCCAGGGGTCCCGGGAGGAACATGATGGGGAGGAAGACCACCGCGGTGGTGGCGGTGGAGGCAAAGCTCGAACCGGACACCGAGGCGACCCGATCCCCGATCCCCTCCACCGGCGGCCGCCGGGGGGAGCCGGAAAAACCCCGGTGCAGGAGGTCCAGGACTATGACGGCGGTGTCCGAGACCAGCCCTATCCCCAGGGCGATGCCGCCTAAGCTCATGCTGTTGAGGGAGCGTCCCGTCAGGGCCAGGACGGCCAGGGCCGCCGCGGCGGAGACGGGGATGGAGAGGGCCGTCAGGAGGCTGTACCGGAGTTGGCGGATGAAGAAGAGCAGGGTCCCCGTTACCGCCAGGGTTCCCAGCAGGGCGGAGACCCCCAGGTTCTTGACCCCTTCGAGGATCGCCGGGGAGGAATCGTAGACCAGGTCCAGGTCCAGATCCCTGGAGAAGGCCCGCCGGGCCTCCTCCAGGACCCGGCGGATGTCCCGGGAGAGGGCCACCGGGTCCGCTCCGGGACGGCGGTAAATTTCCAGGGCGGTCTCCTCCCGGCCCCGGGAGAGGAAAAGGCTGAGCCGCCGGGCTTTGCCCTCGGTGAGTTCCGCCAGGTCCGAGATCCGGGCCGGGGAGGACCCCATGGGGACCAGAATCCGGGAAAGCTCCTCCACCGAACCGGGCCGGCCGGTACTGATCACCACCAGTTCCATGTCCCCCTCCCGGGCGTTTCCCCCGGGAACATCCACGGCTTCCGAGGCCAGGTACTGGGCCAGCTCCCCCGGCCCCATTCCCCCGGAAAGGGCCCGGGGTATATCCACCCGGATCAGGGCTTCCGGCCGCTCCCCGCCGACGAGGACCACCCGGCCCACCCCGTCCAGGGTTCTGAGCCGGGACCGCAGCTCGTATTCCGCCATGTTCCGCTCAAACACCCCGTCCCCGGTCCGGGAGCGGACCGAGAGGATGCTGTGGGGTTCCTCAGCGCTTTCCCCGGGGACTACCAGGGGCTTTTTGACCCCCTCGGGCAGGTTGGGGTATACCCCGTCGATGGCCTCCCGGACCAGAACCGAGGCGCCGTTGGGATCCGTTCCCCAGCGGAAATCCAGCGCCACCACCGAAGAGCCATCCCGGGAAACGCTCCGGATCCCCTGGAGGCCCTTCACCGAGGAAAGGGCGTCCTCCACGGGGATGGTCACGATGGACCTGAGTTCGGCGGCGGCCATGCCGGGGTAGAGGGTTTCCACCGTAACCCGGGGGGAGGAGAACTCCGGAAGCCGGTCCAGGGGCAGCACCGAGAGGGAAAAGCCGCCCCCCAGGAGCAGGGCCCCCAGGGCCATGATGACCGTCACCGGACGGCCCACGCAAAGCCGGATAAATCCTTTCATACATATTCCTTCATATATTCCTTATTCCTGCGTATTCCTCATACTCCCGCGGCCTTTTGAAGATCCCCATGAAGGCCCTCATTTGAGGAGGGGGATCTTCCATATCCTGCCGCTCTCGTTTCCCAGGGTATCCCGCAGCCCGGAACCGACCAGGAAGGTCACCACCCCGGAGGAAACCGTATTGACGAAGATCCCCCGGACCTCCACCCGGTAAAAGGACTCCCAGCCGGGCTGTTTTTCCGGGAAGGTAAAATCAGCGGCGCTCATAAACCGGGGGGAAAAGGACAGGGCGCTATTGGAGGCCTCCACCCGGAAGAGGCTCATCAGGGACAGGAGGTCAAGCTCCGCCCCCGGGGCCAGATCAACGTAAAGCTCTATCCAGCCGGGGACCTGCTCCGTATAGGGATAGCGGCCTTCCCCATCCTCGATGGGCAGGTCGTCGAAGGGGTCTTCCAGGGAAAAGGCCGCTCCCTGGTACCGCGCATCCGGGCTGAGGGCCCCGATGCCCCCCGGCGCCAGGGGAAGGCGGATCCCCACCAGGGCCGGGGGCTTTGAAAAGGGGCCGTCGGCGATGACCCGGAAGATTGCCGGTTCCCCGCTTTCATTCCCCGCGGCATCCCTGACCCCGGCGTCGAGGCGGATCAGGAAGGGGCTTGCGAATTCCGGCCTTTCGGAAAAACGAAAAACCGCCGAATCGGCATAGCCCGGAGGGGTCTCCAACTCCGGTTTCAGGGAGGGTTCCACCGAGAGGCGGCTCTTGATGCCCGCCGTATCCACGGCTTCGGAAAAATCCAGCCGGAGCCGGTAGGCGGCCTCCCAGCGGAAATTCGCCGCCGTCAGAAGGGTCTGTTCCGACGGAAGCAGCCGCATCTTCACCGCCCCGTCCCGGTCCAGGGCATAGGCCCCCGTCAAACGGGGGGGAATGCGGTCCTGCCCCAGGGTAAAAGAGGCGCTAAAATCCTTCCCCAGCTTCCGCCCCCGCCCATCGGAAAGCTCCGCGGAGACCCGGAGCCGGTAGCGTGTCCCCGCATCCCAGGGTTCCCCGGGGGTAAAGACCGCGATCCGGTCCTCCGCCTCCAGGGACCACAGGCCGGTATGGACGGGGCTCAGGGAAATTTCCTCGATACAGGAGGCGATCCTCATGGCTTGGGAAAATTCCACCCGGATCTCCCGCCGCCCTTCGGTGATGATCGCCCCATCCCCGGGGTCCACCCCCAGAATCCGGGGCCGTTCCCCCGCCGCCCGGGTGGTAAAGGCCCCCTCAAAGGTCTTATCCATCGACAGCCCCCGGTCATCGGCGGCCTCCGCCCGGAGGGTGATCCGGTAGTCCCGGTTCCCCTCCAGGGGCAGGAAGGGCGTAAACCGCAGGGTCCGGTCCTCCCATTCAAAGGCCCCCTTCACGGCCCGGTCGTCCTCGGTGAGGGAAAAGGCGTGTTCCACCCGGGGCCGGTCCGGGTCATGGGTAAAGGTCAGCGAAACCTCCAGGGCGCCGCTTTCCTCATGAAATCCCGCGCCGGGGCTCCACCGGGCAACCTCGAAGGGTGAAAGCCGGAGGAAATCGCAGGAAACGAGGAGGCCCGCCGCGGCAAGGCAGCTCAAAAGGTTCTTCCCCCGGAAGAAAAGGCCCCGGAATAGCAAGTATCGGCTATCTTTCATGGTTTTGCCGCCTCGATATAGATGATCCGGCTTTCCTTCATCGTGGACCCCAGGCCGTTGGTGATGCCGGTTTTTCCGCCGGGAACGGAGAGCCGGTAATAGTGGACTTCCGGGATTTCCCCCGGTACCACCCCGTCCCATTCCATCTCAAGCACCGAAGAAGACCAGGCGGCGGCCTTGAGGCTCACCGGGGTGAGAAGCCCCGGAAACCAGGGGTCCAGGGAGATTGCCAGGGCGGCCTCCACCGCCGCTTCCCGGGAGAAGGGAAGGGAAAAGCTCAGGGCGATCTCCAGAATTCCCTTATAGGAATCCTCCATGGGGATCCGGCAGCTCAGGGCCTCCCCGCCGCCGCTGGGGAGGAGGATGCCGTTCAGGGATATGCCGGTGATCCCCAGGAGGGGAATATCCGGGGTAAAGAAGGCGATGTGGTCCTCCCCCAGGGTCAGGCCGCTCCGGTCCCGGGTATCCGCGGACACCGTCAGGGTGTAGGCGGTGTCCCCCTCGCCGTCCCGGTCGGGGATGAAAACCATCGTGGTATCGGTCAATACTTCGGCCCGTCCCGAAAGGGAGGGCTCAATGCGGACCGCCCGGAGGAGGCTGTCCCGGTCCATGGGCTTGTTGAAGCGAATCCCGATGCCCTGGCCGCTTCCCAGCCCCCGCTCAAGCCCGGCGCCGGTCCCTACCCAGGGGATGACGGCGGCGTTCCCCTCCCCGGTATCGGGAGGGACGGACCGGATCATGGGGAACAGCTCCGTCACCCGGGGGATCACCCGGTCCGCGCCGGTTACAAAGAGGGCGGAGAAGGATTCCACCAGGGGCGCCCCTTCCCGGCTCAAGGCATCCTCCAGGCTCCAGCGGTATACGCTCCAGGGGGACAGGCTCTTGCGGGGGACGATCCGCAGGATGCGGTCATCCTCCTCCCAGCAAAATTCCTTATCCGACACCCCCTCCAGGGTAAAGCCCGCTTCGGTGCTCCGGCGGTCCATGGGCTCGGAGAAGTTCAAAGTCAGGGACAAGCCCGCCTCAAGGCTCACCCCCGCCGAGGCCCCGTCGGGGGGCGAGCAGGACAGCACCCGCGGCAGGGG
The DNA here is from genome assembly GCA_031288215.1 of Spirochaetaceae bacterium. Taxonomy (GTDB): domain Bacteria; phylum Spirochaetota; class Spirochaetia; order Treponematales; family Breznakiellaceae; genus JAIRMO01. The sequence goes on from JAITRV010000057.1 coordinate 9,490, forward strand.
GGGGCGGGCCACCGCATAGAAGGGGATGTATTCGGCCAGCCGCAGTTCCCGGCCGTCCGCGGCATAGACCTGGCCCGACAGGGCCAGGGTGTACCGGCTGCCCGCCTTCCAGCCCCCCAGGGGGGTAAAATAGAGGGCGTTCCCCTTCCATTGAAGATCCCCCTCCACCGGTTCCCCCGGAGAAGTCACCGAGAGGATCTGCTGGGTTTCGATCTCCTCCATCCTGGTATTAAAGCGGAGGATCACGGGGCTCCCGTGATCCGGAAGAAGTTCCCCGGCCTCACCGGGGGTAAGCTCCAGCCCGATGGGCCGGAGTTCCGCAAAGGCGCAGGAGCCAAGGCTCGTTAAAAGGCCCAGGCTCATTAAAAGGCCCAGGCTTGCCGAAAGACCCAGCCTCGCCGGGAGGGCCCTATTCCGCCAGGACAACATAGCTTCCATCCCGCAGGCTCCCGTCGGGGCGCAGCACCACCGCCTCCCCCGGGGAAAGCCCGGAGGCCACAATCCGGTCCTCTCCCAGGGACATCCCCAGGAGGACCTTCCGCTCGTATACCCTATTTCCGTTAATGACAAAAACCATCCCCTCATCATCCTCTTGATTCAAAATAACCCCTCCGGGGATCGCCACCGCCTTCCGGGGGGGGCCTAAAGTTATGGAAACCCGGGCAAACATCCCCGGCTTGGGCAGCCCTTCCCCATTCCCCGAGGCGATCTCCTCCGGGGAAAGGAGCACCCGCACGGTAAAGGTGAAGGATTGGCTATCCGCCGCGGGGGCCACCAGGTCCACGGCGCCCCCGTAGGTGCCCCCGGTTCCGTCCAGGCTGACCCGTGCGGGCATCCCCCGTTCCAGCCGCAGGGCGTCGGCCTCCCGGACCGGGAATACCGCGTAGAGGGACTCCGTGTCCATCAGGGTGAGGATCTTATCCTCCCGTTTGACCCGTTCCCCCTCTTCAACGTACCGGGCCCCCACGGTTCCCCCGGAGGAACTGCGGATCTCCAATTCCGACTGGGCCAGCCGGGCGGATTCCAGTTCCTTGAGGGCCGCTTCCATCTGGGCTTGGGCCGCGGCGGCCTCCGCCCGGAGGGTGGCGGTGGCCAGGATGATAGCGGCGCGCCGCCGTTCCCCCTCGTTCCGGGGCAGGGGAAGCCCCCCGGCGGTCAGATCCCGGTCCCGAAACCCGATCCGGCGGATCTCCAGGTCCTTCTCCATAAGCCGCAGGCTCTCCGCCTCCGATTCCAGGGCAAAGCGGCCCGCCCGGATCGCCTCGGGGGTTACCCCTCCGGCCTCGAAGAGGGCTTCCTCCCCCCGGTGCTTCCGTTCCTGTTCCTCATGGACCTTTCGGGACTGGGCCAATTCGGCTTCCCCCTTTTCCAGGTTGAGCAACTGGGCCTCCGCCTGGAACTCCCCTTCCAGCAGCCGGGCCCGGGCCAGGGACAGGGAGGCCTTCGCCTGGGCCAGGGAATTTTCCGCCTTCCCCACCGCCAGGGTAATCTGGGGGTTTTCCAGCAGGGCCAGGACATCCCCCGGCCGGACCGTGTCCCCCTCCCGGAAAGAGAGGGCCGCCAGGACCGCATCCTGGGGAGCGGCAATGTCCTGCTTCTTGAGGAAGGACAGGGTTCCGAAGCCGCCGACCTCCTGGGGAAGCTCCCGTTCCGCCGCAAGGGCCCCCCGGACCGGCCGGGGGGCTTCCTCCTCCTTGGGGGCCGGGGCCTTACACGATACCGCCAGGCTTGCCGCCAGAAAAACCGGCAGCAGACGGCAATGGTGAATTTTTTGCATAGGTTCCTCCCTATGGTATGGTTTGACCTGAAAAATGGGCCAATTCCCCCGGGCGAAGGTCCAGGATCTGTTCCAATTCCCGTTCCGCCCCCAGGAGGGATATGGCCGCTTCCGCCAGGGCAAGCTCCCGCTGGGTATACTCCCGGCGATCTTCCATGAGATCCAGCCGGGTACTATGCCCCAGTTCCCGGCGCAGTTCCGCCAGGCGCAGCTTTTCCCCGGCCAGTTCCAGGGATTGCAGGGCCAAAAGCCGCCTCCGGTCGGTGAGCCGGCATTTTTCCACGGCCAGCACCGCCATACGGCCCACCCGTTCAAGGCTCAGCCGGTATTTTTCCTGCTCCGCCGTCAGGGCCAGTTCCGCGGACTTCCCCGTCAGGGACGAGGCGGGGTCCGGCAGGGGGCTCAGGGTGTTCTGCAGCCGGGCGGTCCTGTCGTAGGGCGGCTCCCATCCCGCGGAACCCTGGAGGTTCCCGGAAAGCCAGGGGGAGGAAAACTCCACCGTAAGCCCCAGGGACCAACTGTGCCTGGTCAGGGGGTAGCTCTGACCGCTCAGGCTCACCCCTCCGGTAAGCCGCAGGGTGGGCAGCCAGGAAAGCCGGGCGGCCCGAAGCTCCGCCTGTTTCTTCCGTATGGAATGGCGGGCGCCGATAAGGTCCGGGTTCCGGGACTGGGCCTGGGAACGGACCTGCTCCCCAACGGGCAGGACGGGGGCCCGCAGGACATCCACCGCTTCCCCCAGGGAAGGAAGCCGGTCCATTCCCAGGGTTTCGGCCAATTCCCGCTCCGCCTCCTCCAATTCCAGCCTGAGGGACGCCGTCTCAATCTCCTCCTCGGAAACGGCGATATCCGCCCCGGTCAGATCCGAGGCCAGGGCCAGCCCCAACTCCACCTCCTGCCGCAGGATATTCCGCTGTTCCCCCAGGGCCTCCAGGGCGGCTTCCCGGATTTCCGCCTGCAGGCGGGTATACAAAACATTCCGGTAAGCCCCCAGGGCGGCTTCGGCGATTTCCCCGGCCATCCGCTCGAGCTGGTAGCCCTGGAGGCTGAGTTCCGCCTGTTCCACCCGCCGGGTCTCGGCGGTTCTTCCCCCGTCCCAGAGGAGCTGATCCAGGTTGAGGCTGTAGTTCTTCAAGAAAGAATCCGTCCCGATAGCCGCAAACCGGTCATCCTCTGAAATCCCCAGGCTTAACCGGGGGAAATAGGCCCGCCGCCCCAGGACCCAGGCCCGCTCCCGGAGAGCCCTCATGCGGTACTCGTTGCGGAGTTCCTCCGAGGCGGCCACCGCCATCCGGGCGGCGTCGGCAAAGCTGATGGGTTCCGCGGTTTCCCCCCACAGACCGAACCCGGCCCGGAACAGCAGGATCAGCGCCAGGACCTGCCGGGGACGGGCCGTTCCGAAGCGGGCCCTCATTGCCTGATACCCCGCATACCCCTGAAGGCCATTTTTGCCGCCTCCCTGAGGAGGTAATCCAGAATTTCCGCGGAGGAAAGGCTGACATCCCCGGACTGTATTGCCCGGCCCGATGCCAGCGGGGTCCCCGTCCGGTCCCCTTCCCGCCATATATGGACCTCCATGGACAGGGAGCGCAGGGTCTTCCAGCCGGAGAGGTACTCCCGTTCAATGGCCCGGACATCCACCCGGAAATCCGCCTCCCCATCCGGCGGGGCAAAGAGGTATTTCCGCTCCAGAAAGAGGAGGGGAAGGCGGCGGCGTATCTCCCCTTCCACCGAAGCCCAGTCCATGGCCTTATCCACCGAGACATCCCCCAGCCGTCCGGTCCCCCGGGGGGCTTTCAGCTTCCCCGAGGACCAGGCATTGGAGCCGGGAATGTTGACGCAGGAGGCGGCAAAGATCCCTGAAAGGGCGAGGATCAAAAGAGCCGAAAAAGCCCCGGAGATTTTCATGGAGCGGCCTCCCGGATCACCGATTCCAGGCTTTCAATCCCCCGGTACAGGGCGCTGTCCCAGGGCAGGAGGGTCTTGGCGCTCTGCAGGTCCCGGAGCGCGGCGGCCCGATTCCCCCCAACCCAGCGGCTGCGGGCCCGGTCCACGAAGACCATGGCGGCCTCCGCGGAGGCTTCCACCGCCCGGTCCAGCAGGGCCGCGGCGTGTTCCTCCCCGGCGGGGCCCCGGTCCCGGTAGAGTTCCGCCCGCAGCCGGAGGGCCCGGATATCGGCGGGATCGTCCCCGAGGATGCCCTCCACCAGGGCCTCCGCCTCCCCGGTTTCCCCCTTTTCCCGGAGGAGCCGGGCCAGGTACAGGGCGGCCTCCACCGAAGCAGGCATGAGGGAAAGGGCCCGGCGGAAGGATTTTTCCGCCCCCTTCAGATCCCCTGAAAAATACTCCGCCTTTCCCCGGAGGGCCAGGGCCGGGGGAAAGGATCGTTCCCCGGCCAGGAGGGGGAGGAGTTCCGAAAAACGCCCCTGGGCATAGATCGCCTCGGCCCGGGCATAGCGCAGGAGGGTATCCTCATCCACCCGCGGGGCACAGGCCCCCAGGATCAGCGCCGCGGAAACCAGGGGCCACATAACACGCGCATTCTTTCCCATGGCGTGCCCCGTCATCCCTTCGAAATATAGCGCAGCCGTTCCGCCAAGCGCCCCGAAGCCCGTGACGCTTCCCCGGTAAACCACTCCCGGTAGCCCTCCACCGGCGCCAGGGCCCGTAAAGCCCCGGCGGCATAGAGGGTATAGGGATTATCCGGCAGGGCCAGGAGCGCGCACAGATCCCTGAGTACCCCGGGATCTTCCGCCGCCAGGGACTGCCGTACCCTATCCTCTATCTCCATCCGGGACATGATGTCCTTCCCCAGCTCCGGGGAAAGCCCCACTCCCTGGGCGATGATTTGCCGGCACTCCTCCACATAGGGGCCCTGGGAGGCCAGGTTGATACAGATCTCGGCGTAATCATTCCGGATAAGGCCGGCGGCGTGCCGGGCCCCCCGATACCAGTATGCGGGAAAGCTTTCATACCGCGCCCGAATCGCCCCATAGGCGGCCAGGGCGGTTCGGGGCTCCCCATCCCCTTCGAGGACGCATACCAGCCGCATCCACTGGGCAAAGGAATCGGGCTCATCCTCCGGCGTAAAGAGGCGTTCCAGGATACCCCGGGCCTCGGCCCATTGCCCCCGGTGAAAGGCCAGGATCCCCTGGGAGGCCAGGATGGCGGTCTGTAGCCTTTCGGACGCCTCCGTCGAAGGGTCCGCAGGCCCGGTTCCCGCGTCATTCCGGTACGCGGAAAGCGCCGCGATGAGGCCGTCCTCTATATGCTCCGGGGCGAGAATCCCGTAGGCATACATCCAGAAAAGTTCCTTATAGGTGGCGATCATCGCCCCTCCGTAATCCCCGGCCTTGATCCGGAGGGCCGACTCGGTGAAGCCCATCCCCCGGCTAAACCCCGAAGACCGTTCCACTTCGGCCAGTTCCTCCAGGGTCATAAAACCGGCCGCCGCCGTGGCCGCCGGTTTGGTCTCTTCATAGTCCGCCGGAAGGAATTCCGTTGGGTTCGACACCGGCCCGGCAGCCGGCTCAGCCTCCGGGGCCGTGCGGATAAAGCAGGAAACCGCGAAAGCGCAGAACAGAAGCCCCGCCGCGGGGATCGTTTTTTTGAGAACAGTAACCATATTGAGCATAGGTACCTCCGTATCTATATAGGGGTCCGACCGGAGGTTTTGCTTCAATCAGAACAAAAAAATTGCATTTTTTTTAATTTTTCGGGGGAAATTTCTAACTGCCCCTATCTCCGCAAATTTTGCGTCGAT
>JAITRV010000089.1 GCA_031288215.1 Spirochaetaceae bacterium
CTTGGTTTTCCTGTCCACAAAGGTGGCTATATAAGCGCTTTTACCGGCGCTTTCAATGGTGTCTCCCTCCCGGTCGCCGACACGGCTTTTCTCTTCAACGATTTTCGGGCGTTCCTCAATCGAAACACGGCCGATGATCTGTCCCCGGCGGTCTTGTGCCCCGCTTCGTTTGCGCGGTTTTGCCTGTTTTTGTCTAAAATGGTCTTTCAGCGACGGGTCTTTCGCCGTTTCCTGATAGATATGCTTGTAGAGGGTCGATGTTGAAGCCTGCTTTCCCGGATTGTACCTTCAACCGCCGTGCAATCTGGTCCGGCAACAGATCTTTTTTGAACAAAGCGGTAATCTCCTTCATAAGCGCGTTATCGTCGGTTTTGGGGCTCGGTTTGTTCTCCAGCCGTCTTTGTTCGCTTGTCGCTTGGGCCTCTTTGCCGGTGTACACGCCGCCTGACCCGTTGCGGTTGAGCTTGCGATATATGCTGCTTTGATGCTTGCTCAGTATCACCGACATATAGCCCTTGGGCAGTCCCATACCCTCCATTGCCTGTAGCGCGTTCCTTTCATCCGTGTTATAATGCGTATATGGCATTGTTTGCCTCCGATAGTTTGTTTTAGCAACTTTATACTACCGTGCTTACGATGCCGTTTCTATGCCTTCCTACTTTCGCACTTCAAAAAAAATCGACCTCTTTGCAAAGGGAAGGGGAAGGTGAGCGGAGAGTTTATGTTGCTATTTCTCGCCTACAACAAGAAACGGGTAATCAATATTCTAGGGGAGGGAAACCAACTGCAAGCTTTTGGCGGATGAGACGATGGAGGGGCGGGGTATGATCATGCGAAAAGGGCTGTACCAGCCCTTTTTCCTACCTCTTTGCTAAAAACAATATGAGATTTTGACACAGTCTGGGGGGCAGCGCCCCCGTTGAGGGTGGTGGCGGAGGGCCGGAGCCAGGGGGAAGACTTCCCCCCTCCTAATAGTTGTCTACCAAGAAAGGGCCATGACGATTTCCCTCGCTTTTTGATCGGTTTCCATAACCAGTTCGCCGCCGGCATCCCCGTAGCGGATCACCAGGCGGGGGGAGCTGGGGAAGAAGAGTTTCTTGAGGAGGGATTTTTCCATACGGAGTTCTACCGACGTCAGTTGGTCTTTGGGGATGAAGAGGGTCTGCTCCTTGGGGGCTTCGCCTCCGGAGGAAACCCGGGATAGGGCTTGTATCCAGCCTTCGTGGGGGAAGTGGTGGAACCGAAAGCCTCCGGATGTGGCGATAAGAAGGCCCCAGAGGGATTCCCGCCGGGAGAGGTTGAAGTCATCCCAGCCGGAAAGGTACTGGCCTAGGGTGTAGGCGAGGACTTGTTCGCCGCATTTTTCTTCGTATTCTTTCCAGAACCGGGCGGGGTCTGTTTCTTTTTTTTGCTCAAAGAGTCCGAACATGTCGTCAGCTTAGCTCCCGGACGGCAAGGATATCGAGTCCGGTTCCCTGCCAGTTGGCAATAACGATGTCCCCGGACTTAACCGGCAGGGTGACGCGGGTTTTGTAGATTTCCGCAAGGAGTTCGGGGATTTTTTCCCGGGGACAGGGGGCGGAGCTTTTTACCGGCGCGCGCCTGAGGGCGGTCTCTCTTGCTCCTGCTCCTGCTATACCGGCGGTTATGCCGCAGGTGGCGGTAACTACCCGCTTGGGAGAGCGTATCTCTTCTAGGGCGTAAACCGCGCCCCGGGGGCAGCGATTCCCGGAAACCGGCAGTTCCGGTTCTTCCCCTACTGTTAGGCTGCAGCCGATGGGGCATACAATGCAGGTAAGTATTCTCATTACCAACTCCTCATACTATCGAAAATTCCAGGACGGAATCCGGACCGGGCGAGATGTTTTCCAGGTCCTTGGGTCCCAGGTTTAGATTAATCATCTCCGACGGCTGGACGTGGTTCTTCTTGATGCTCCGTATGACCCGGTTATCGGCCCGGATTTCCAAAACCGCGTCGTTCTTGACGATGAGGGAGCGAAGGTACAGCTTGTTTTCGCCTTGGGGATTGAGCTTTCCGGGGTTCACGTACCGGACGTTGGAGCCTGCCTTGGCGCGGACTTGAAGGGCGGAGCGTTCTCCCCGCAGCCATGCCGCGGCGTGCCGGCCTGCCCGGCGGCTTTCTTCGGCTACCCAGTCCGCTAGGTCGTGGACGTGGAGCACGTTGCCGCAGGCAAAGACCCCCTCTACGTTGGTCATGAGGGAGGAGTCCACCAGGGGGCCTCCGGTCGTTCCGTTGAGCTGTACCCCCGCGTCCTTGGAGAGTTCGTTCTCCGGCGCAAGGCCCACGGACAGGAGCACGGTATCGCAGTCTATACGGAACCGCTTCTCCGGAACTAGGGTCCCGTTTTCCATGGGGGTAACTTCTACGCCTTCTACCCGGTCGCTGCCGTATATGTTGGTGGTCTGGCACGAAAGGTGCAGGGGGATATCGAAGTCCTGTAGGCACTGGACGATGTTCCGGGTAAGTCCCGCAGGATAGGGCATGATCTCCACTACCGCCTTGACGGAACAGCCTGCCCAGGTCATGCGCCGGGCCATGATAAGCCCTATATCCCCGGAGCCGATGATGACTACGTTCCTGCCGGGGATGTACCCTTCGATGTTCACCAGGCGCTGGGCCAGGCCGGCGGTGTAGACTCCTGCGGGCCGGGAGCCGGGGATGCGCACGTTGCCCCGGTTGCGTTCCCGGCAGCCCATGGCCAGAATCACCGCCCGGGCAAGGATGCGCAGGACGCCCTGGTCCGGGGATACGCAGAAAAGCTCTTTGTACTCCTCCATAGCCGCGGGCCGGGGAAACTCCGGGGCTTCTCCCGGGGGGGTAAAAGACGTTACCGTCGTATTGAGGAACACGGCGATTCGTGAGTTCCCAGGAGGGGCCGAATCTCCCGCCAGGACCCGCTCTATCAGCCGCTCCGCGAATTCCGGCCCGGTAAGCTCCTCCCCGAATTCGTGGAGGCCGAAGCCGTTGTGTATGCACTGCATCAGGATGCCGCCTAGGTGATCTTCCCGGTCTATGAGGGCGGCGGAAAATCCTGCGGCGTCAAGTTCCAATGCGGCGGCCATGCCGGCTGCGCCTCCGCCTATGACCGCCGCGTCAAATATCAGTTCTTTCATAGTTCCGCCTCCAGGATTTTGCTTGCGCCGCCATGCTTGGTAATTTCGTCAAAGGAAAGCCCGGTTTCCCGCAGGATGATCTTGATGATGCGGTAGGTGCAGAACCCGCCTTGACAGCGGCCCATCTGGGACCGGGTAAAGTATTTGATTCCGTCCAGGGTATAATGCCCTAGGCGTATGGCCTGGACGATCTCCGCCTCGCTCACCTTTTCGCACCGGCACACCATGCTGCCCCAGGCCGGGTCTTTGGCGATAAGCGCGTCCAGTTCAAAGGGCGAGAGTTCCCGCGCCCGGGGCCGGTCCTCTACAACGGGGTCCCAGCCCGGCTTCTCCGTCAGGGAAAGGCCCTGGCTTTTGAGGAGGTCCTTGACATATACCCCTATTGCGGGTGAAGCCGTAAGTCCCGGGGACTGAATCCCCGCTACTTGTATAAAGGCCGGCGCTTTTTTGGAGGCCTCGATATAGAAGTCTTCTTCCAGACAGGGCCGCAGTCCGGCGAAGTTGGTGATCACATCGCTGCGGCTTAGGGAGGGGATCATCTTCTTCCCCGAATCCAGAATCTGTTCCAGCCGCTCGGAGGTGGTGGAGAAATCCGTCTTGTCCTCCGCCGCGTCCGCCGTAGGCCCTACCAGGACTGTCCCCTCCACCGTAGGGATCACCAGCATACCCTTGGAAACCGAAGTGGGCACCGGGAAAACCACCCGGTCAGGCCGGGCGCGGGTGAGCCGGTCCATGAGGAAATACTCCCCTTTCCGGGCCGTGATCCTGTACTCCTCCGCCCCGAACAGCCGGGATACCTCGTCGGCAAACAAGCCCGCCGCGTTTACCACATGCCGCGCCCGGACCTTTCTGCCGTCCGCAGCCTCCACATTCCAGGCGTCGCCCTCCCGCCGGGCGGTGTTCACCTTGAAATCCGTGTACAGTTGGACGCCGTTTTTCATGGCCGACTCCACCAGGGCAAACACAAAGCGGTAGGGCTCCACGATGCCGCCTCCCGGCGCGTAGAGGCCGCCCGCGACATCCGGCGACAGCTTGGGCTCCAGGTCCAGGATGCGCTCACGGGAACAAAGCTCAATGCCGATGACTCCGTTTTTCACCCCCTGCATGTAGAGGTACTCCACCATCTTCATCTCGTCCTCATGCAGGGCCGCCACGATGATGCCGCAGCGCTTGAAGGGGAAATCCAACTCCCGGCGAAGCTGGTCGAACATGAGGTTCCCCTG
>JAITRV010000205.1 GCA_031288215.1 Spirochaetaceae bacterium
ATGAAGAAACTGCGCATCTACGCCGATTTACACCAGGACCGGCGCGGTTACCTGGGCGCCATGGCCGGCGTGGCCTTTGACGACAGCGTAAAAAACTACGCCCTCAAAAACGGCTTTTATGTCCTGGAGCCCTCAGGAGAAACCTTCACCATCACCGAACCCAAAGCCCGGGGCTATACCGCCCAGGAATGGTAACACCAAACAACACGTAACAGGGAGCACGTAACAAGGAACAAGCGGCGTGAGGCTCATTGCTTCCTTGCTAAGTCTTCCTCCCTCCCCGCTATATCCTGCGGCCTGTTGCTGATGATCCCCGCACAGCCGATACGGAGCATCCTTTCCGCCAGGGCCGGATCGTCAATGGTCCAGGGAACCACCGGATACCCCTCGAGGGTAAAGCCGAAAAGGGTGAGCCGGTTCACCTGGCGGTAGACCGGCTTGAGGTAATCGCAGGGGGCGATGAAGCGGCCTGCCCCCCAGCGGAGGGGCAACGGCACCGACGTATCGGCGCTCCAGATGATCGCCGTGGGAATGCCGGGACAATGCTTTTTGAAGGCGGCGAGGCTCAGGGGGTTGAAGGAAGAAACGGCGACCGCATCCTTGACCCGCGGTCCCAGGGCCTGTAAGGTGCGGGCCGCCGCTTCCGGCAGGGGGTCCCCCCGGGTCCGCCGGGTTTTGAGTTCTATATCAACATACATCGCCGGGCAGAATTCCTCCAGCACCTCCTCCAGCAGGGGCGGCCGTTCCCCCCTGAACGCCGGGTCAAACCAGGAGCCCGCATCAATGGCCCGAATTTCCTCCAGGGAAAGCTCCTCAATGATCCGGTCGTCCCCGGCAACACGCCGGAAGCTATGGTCATGGGCGACGACAAGCTGCCCCGTGGCGCAGACATGGATATCCAGCTCTATCCCGGGAATCCCCAGGTCCCGGGCCTTGCGAAAAGCCGCGAAGGTATTTTCCGGTGCCAGGGAGGAACAGCCCCGATGGGCAAAAACCATCGGGCGCCCGCCGCTCCTGAAATTCTTTAACGCGGTAATCTTTTCTTTCCTTCCCCTGCCTTTGCGGTTAACGGGGCCCGGCGGCCTTCAACGCCGCCAGGGCCTCCTCGACATCGAGGCGCTTAAATTCCGCCTCGGCCTTCAAGGCGGCCTCGTCCCCGGGGCTGCGTCCCAGGGCGATGAGCAGTTCCTGCTCCAGCAGGTCCGGGTCAACGCTCCGTTCCCGGGCGGCGATGCCGGGAAGCTGCCGGACCATGGCCTCTATCTGGCTTCGCAGCGCCGCCGCCTCGGCAGCGAGGGCGGCCCGCTCCGCCTCAATCCGGGCGGCCTCCTGCTCCGCCGCGGCTGCCAGGGCCGCTTCCCCCCGGGACCGGGCCAGATCGAGGCGTCCCTTCCACTTGGCCAGGTCCCGGTCCAGCGTTTCCAGCTTTTTTTCCGTGAGTTTCAGGGTGGTTATATAGTTCCGTATATAATCCCGCGCCGCGTCCCCATCCATCCCCCGAAGATCTTCATCCCTCATCTTCGCTTCCAACTGCTCACTCCTTCTTCCTCCCTCCGATGCGCAACGCCCTGACAAGGTTTTCCGCGGCAAAGGCCAGGTCCCGGCGGCTGGAGCGGATCATGGCGTCGAGCCCCGGCTGTCCGCAGGCAATGGAGACCGCATAGTCAAAGGTTTCCAGGAGGGGCGCCACATCCCCCCCCAGGGCCCCGGAGAGGAGGGCCACCGGCACGCCCCGGCGGCGGCTTTCCCGGGCCACTACGGAACAGAGCTTTCCCCCCAGGGTTTGTCCGTCGGTCATCCCCTCCCCGGTGATGACCAGATCCGCCCCCCGGAGTTTGTCGAAAAAGCCCGCGTGTTCCATCACCAGGAGGGCCCCGGACTCCATCCGGGCTCCCAGGCATATCCGCGCCGCCGCCCCCACGCCGCCGGCGGCCCCGTCCCCGGCCTGCTCCACGTCCGATGCGAAGCCCGCCCGGATCAACGCATCCGCGAGCCGCCCCAGCCCCCGGTCGAGGATCTCCACCATAGCCGGAGTCGCCCCTTTCTGGGGGCCGAAAACCGCCGCGGCCCCCAGAGGCCCCAGGAGGGGATTGGTAACATCGCAAGCCACTTTGACGGATACCTCCCGGAGCCGGCTTTCCGCCCCCCGGACATCCACCGCGGCAATCCGCCCCAGGGCCTCCCCGCCCTGTCCCACCGGGGCGCCGCTCTCATCGGTGATCCTGAAGCCCAGGGCGGTGAGCATCCCGATACCGCCGTCCACGGTGGCGCTCCCCCCTATGCCGAGGACGATCTCCTGTACTCCCGCGTCCAAAGCCGCCTTGATAAGCTCCCCGGTGCCGTAACTGGTGGCCTTCAGGGGGTTGAGCCGCTCCCGGCTGACGAGTTCTATCCCCGATGCGCTGGCCATGTCCAGTACCGCGGTCCGGTCCCCGTGGATGAGGCCGAACTCCGCCTCCACCGCCTCCCCCAAAGGCCCGGTTACCGGGACCTTGACGAAGCGCCCCCCCGCAGCCTCGGTCAGGGCCCGGGCGGTGCCTTCCCCGCCGTCCGCCAGGGGAAGGCGGTATATTTCGGCCTTGCTGTCCGCCCGGAGTATCCCTTCCGCTATGGCGGAACAGACCTCAGACGCCCGCATATTTCCCTTAAATGAATCCGGCGCAATAAGTATCTTCATAGTAATTCCTTTCGCTGATTATTTAAGGATCATTGTACTAAAAAAATGATGCTTCTACAAGATTAAAAAGGGCAGC
>JAITRV010000226.1 GCA_031288215.1 Spirochaetaceae bacterium
TTTTTTTGAAGATAGTGATAAGTGATGACCGTTTCGGCTGGTCCGATGAGGAACTGCTGGTGTTTAACGGCATGGACGCGGAACTCTGTATCGCCGACTGCCATACCGAGGATGATCTCATTGCGGCCTGTGCCGATGCCGATGGGATCCTTCTCAACCAGGCCCCCATGACCGCCCGGGTTATCGAGACCCTGGATCGGTGCCGGGTTATTTCCCGTTACGGCATAGGCTACGATAATGTGGATTATCTTGCGGCGGAGAAGCGGGGTATTTGGGTGACCCATGTCCCCGGTTACTGTACCGAAGAGGTGGCGGAACACGCCCTGGGGCTGCTCCTCTGCGCCGTCCGGCGGATTCCCCTCAAGGACCGGGCCGTGAGGGCCGGGAAATGGAACCTGAACCAGCCCATCCGGCGTATGGCGGGATCGGTCCTGGGGATTGTCGGATTCGGGGCCACCGGCCGGGCCTTTTGGGAAAAGGTTCAGGGTTTCGGCTTCAGCCGCATCCTCATCGCCGATCCCCGGGCGGCGGCGAAACTGCGGCCGGGCATGGCCGGGGAAGCCGCCTCCTTTGACCGGCTCATCGAAGCGGCGGACTTCATCTCCCTCCATGTGCCCCTGAACGAGCGGACCCGGCACTGTATCAACCGGGAAACCATCTCCCGGATGAAAAAAGGGGTCATCCTGGTCAATACCTCCCGGGGACCGATCATCGACGAAAGGGCCCTCTCGGCGGCCCTCAAAACCGGCCATATCGGAGCCGCGGCCCTGGATGTGTTTGAACAGGAACCCCTGGCGGCGGACCATCCCCTGCTCTCCCTGGAAAATGTGATCCTCACCGACCACAGCGCCTATTACAGCCAGGAGGCGGTTTCGGTCCTCAAAACCCGGACCGCCATGAACGCCCGGGAGGTGCTGGAAGGCCGCATCCCCCGGACGCCGGTCAACCGGCCCTCGGCCCCCTTCGGGACCCCCGGAGCCCCCGGAGGGGGGGTCTCTGAAGCGCCGAACCTTCGGTTCGCGGGGGAGGCGGCCGTATGACCCACGGCCCCGCCGTCATCTAAGCGGGGGCTTGTATGGAAAAGCCCGGGGTAGTATCGTAAATTTATGGATAAAACGGAACGGCCCAATCTCGGCATAAGCCCGGGAAGCCCTATCTATGTGGGGGAGCGGGACCCCACGGAAACCGCCCTTTCGATCATCGGCTACGATATCTCCCAGGCATGGCTCAAGTCGGCGGATACGGTGGATGAACTCCTCGCCCACCGGAACCCCTCGGGAATCACCTGGATCAACGTGAACGGGCTCAAGGATTCCGCGGTCATTACCCGGCTGACGGAACTATACGGCATCCATCCCCTGACGGTGGAGGATATCCTGGATACGGGGCAGCGTCCCAAGGTGGAGGAATTCGATGATTACCTCTTCTTCATCTTCAAGTATCTGCACCTCCAGGGCAAAGAGCTGATTTCGGAGCAGATCAGCATGGTGTTTACGAAGAACACGGTGATCACCTTCCAGGAAATGGCCGGAGACCCCTTTAGCGGCATCCGGCGGCGGATCCTGAACAATGGGGGCCGGGTGCGGAAGCTGGGGGCGGATTATCTGGCCTATGGGATTCTGGATTCGGTGGTGGACGCCTATTTCCTCGTATTAGATGAGTTGGGGGCCAGAATCGAAGAGTTCGAGGACCGGGCCATGGACGAAAAGGACGAATCCTTCATGCCGGATATTCAGCGGACCAAGCAGGAACTTCTCAAGATCCGCCGTATCGTCTGGCCCCTCCGGGAGAGCCTCTCCCTGCTGCCCCAGTTGAGCCCCGCCTTCATCCATGAGGAACTGGGGCCCTTCATCAAGGACCTCCACGACAACGCGATCCAGGTGGCGGAAACCCTGGATACCTACCGGGAACTTATCGCGGGGGTGATGGAGGTGAACCTCTCGGCGGTTTCCAACCGCATGAACCAGGTGATGAAGGTGCTGACCATCATCTCCACCCTGTTTATCCCCCTGACCTTCATCGTCGGGGTCTATGGGATGAACTTCGTCTTCATGCCGGAACTCCGGCACCCCTATGCCTATCCCATAACCTGGGCCGTGATGATCCTCATCGCCCTGGGGATGCTGATCTTCTTCAAGCACCGGCACTGGTTTTAGGGGGCGGCCATGCGGATCCTTTCGATCTCCGATGAGGATATTGCCCGTGCCGCGCGGGCCCTCCGGGAGGGGCTGCTGGTGGCCTTTCCCACGGAAACGGTCTACGGCCTGGGGGCGGACGCCTTCAACCCCACGGCCCTCGCCCGGGTCTTCCGGGCCAAGAAGCGGCCCCGCTTCGATCCCCTGATCATCCATATCGCCGCCCTCGAAGGGCTTGATCCCCTGGCGGACCTGGACGCCCTGGAGGGGGAACGCCGGGACCAGGTCCGCCGCCTCTGCCGCCGCCTCTGGCCCGGTCCCCTCACCCTGATCCTCCCCAAGCGGGGGGCGGTGCCGGACCTGGCCACCGCAGGGCTTCCCACGGTGGCGGTCCGTTTCCCGGACCACGGCGCGGCGCTGCGCCTCATCGCCCTCTCCACCGGCGCGGTGGCCGCCCCCAGCGCAAACCCCTTCGGCAGGCTCAGCCCTACCCGGGCGGAGCATGTACGGGATCAGTTGGGGGACCGGGTGGACCTGATCCTGGACGGGGGCCGGACCAGGGTCGGCCTGGAATCCACGGTTCTGGACATGACCGGCCCCGTGCCCCGGCTCCTCCGCCCCGGCGGCTGTCCCCAAGGGGAAATCGAAGCGCTCATCGGGCCGGTGGATATATCCGGGGGCGGCCCGGTCAATGCCCCGGGGCAGCTCAAGAGCCACTACGCCCCCCGAACCCCCCTGACCCTCCGGGGGCCGGAGGAGATGGCCGCTCCGGACTACGAAGCCGGGGCGGGATACCTCTTCTTTAGCGGGGCCTCCCGGGAAAGGTGGAGCCGGCGCCTCCCCGCCGGAGGGCCCGCCCCCCTGACCCGGGTCCTTTCGGAGAAAGGGGACGGGGTAGAGGCCGCGGCGAACCTCTTCGACACCCTCCACGAACTGGACCGGCGGGGCCTTTCCCGGATCCATGCGGAGGAGGCCCCCCCGGAGGGACTGGGGCCGGCCATCAACGACCGGCTCCGGAAAGCCGCCGCCGCCGGGGCTTCCTGAGCGCCGGCATAAAAAAAACCCCCCGGGAAAAGGAGGTGAAGAAACCCGGGGGGCACACTGATAATACGGCGGCTGAAAGGCTCTTGAAGTACGCACCACCATTTAGGTTGTAACCATCATTGATGATAAAGCATATCTAAATGACCGCATTACCAGTAATAATGGTAAGATATACAAAATCGGCTTTCAGGTCAAGAGATTTTTTATATAATTTATGAATATTTTAGTAATATATATCCTTTTCCACGCCTTTCCCATAACGGGGGGACGAACCGGGATAGTCTGACCTGATACCCCGGTTTCTCTCCCTATTTGATCTTGACGATATATCCCGCCTTACGGGGCGCCGCCAGGGGGTCCTCATCGGGATATCCCAGGATTACGTGCCCTACCCCGATATACTCCTCGGGGATCCCCCATTTTTTCAGGTAGCCCTTGCCTTCATCGGTGGCAAAGACCTCCCGGGCCCGGTTAATCCAGCAGGAACCTATCCCCAGGGCCGCGGCGGCGTTGAGCATATTCCCGATTACCAGGGAGCCGTTTTCCACGGGGGTAACCTTGGAGGAATCCACCAGGACATTCACCACCGTGGGGGCTCCAAAGAAGGGCTTTGCCTTGGGGTTGTTCAGGACCGCGGCGTTGAGATGCTGGAGTTTTGAAATGATGGTTTTGTTCTGAACCACCACAAGCTTTACCGCCTGGGTTCCCATACCGGTGGGGGCATAGGTGCCGGCTTCCAGAATCGCATCCAGTTCTTCGTCGGTGATCTGTTCCGGCTTGTACTTTCGGATGCTCCGTCTCTTTTTCAGGTCTTTCAAGGTACTTTTCATAAACGACTCCTTCCATAGACCGGTATCACATCCAGCCGCCCCTATCCCGAGGATATCCGGCGGAATGTTTCCCGGTTGTTTTGTTAACGGCGAGATATGTTCATTATATCCATATTTTTCAAAAAAAAAACAAGGGCTTTAACGCGGAATTTTTTGGGGCATGCCCTCACCCGGCTTTTTCCCCCCTTGTCCCGTTCTTATCCCTGATCAGCAGCGCCGAACTGACAACCACCAACACGGAGCCCGCGTTATGAACCAGGGCCGCCGTCACCGGGGTAAGGACTCCGGCGCCGGAGAGGGCCACCGCCAGGGCATTCCAGATCAGGGCCAGGACGATGTTGAACTGTATCCGGGCCATGGATTTCCGCGCCATCCTGAAGAGCGCGGGGAGTCCCTCGATGTTGTCCCCCACCAGGACCGCGTCGGCGGCTTCCACGGCAATATCGCTGCCGATGCCGCCCATGGCGATGCCGGCAGAGGCGGTCTTCAGGGCCAGGGCGTCGTTGATGCCGTCCCCAATCATGCAGATCCTTTCCCCGGCATGAGCGGCGCCCCGGATAAGCTTCATTTTGTCTTCCGGCAGCATGTTGGCCCGGAAGTCCCCAATGCCGGCCCGGGAGGCGATAGCGGCGGCGGCGGCTTCGTTGTCCCCGGTAAGCAGCAGGCTCCGGATCCCCAGGGCCCCGAGCGCCTCGATGACGGGCTTCGCGGTTTCCCGCAGGACGTCCGCCAGGGCAATGATCCCCCCGAAGGCGCGGCCGTGGTCGCCACCGTCGCCGCCGCCCACGGCGACGCAGATCACCGTTGCCCCCTCCCCCTCGTAGCGCGCCGCCCTGTCCAGGGCCTCCGGGGGAATGGCGATGCCTTCCCGGCTCAGGAATTCCGCCTTCCCGGCCCAGATCTCCCGGCCATCGGCCCGGGCAAAGACCCCCCTGCCGGCTTGGGGGAAAAACTCCCCGGCCTGAACCCCGGCCCGGTCCGGGCAGGCGGCACACACCGCCTTTCCCAGGGGATGCTCGGAGCGCCCCTCCGCCTGGGCCGCCAGGGCGAGGAGGCCGTCGTCGCTGAGGCCGCCGTTGAAGCTCTCCACGGCGATGATCTCAGGCTTGCCCCGGGTAAGGGTCCCGGTTTTGTCAAAGGCCGCGACGGTGATTCGGGAAAGCCGCTGCAGGGCGTCGCCGGATCGGACCAGGATGCCGAACCGCGCCGCGTTCCCGATGCCCGCCAGGACCGCGGTGGGGGTGGCGAGGATGAAGGCGCAGGGGCAGAACACCACCAGGATCGTAAGGGCCCGAATCGGTTCCCCGGTGACCACGGCGGTGAGGATCGCCGCGGCCAGGGCAGCCGCGACCAGGACGGCCGCCCAGCGGTCCGCCAGCCTCACGATGGGGGCCTTATGGGCGTCCGCCTCTTCCGCCAGCCGGATCATCCGCCGGAGGGAACTGTCCTCCCCGGCCTTCTCCGCCCGCATCTCGAAGACCCCGAAACGGTTGACGGTCCCGCTGATAACCGTATCCCCGGCCTTTTTATCCACCGGCAGGGATTCCCCGGTCATCATCGACTGGTCCACGGAGCTTTCCCCGGAAAGGACGATCCCGTCGGCGGCGACGGTCTCCCCCGCAAAGACCGCCAGCACATCCCCGGCCTTCACCTCGGCGGCGGCAATGATCTCCTCCCGGCCCTCCCGCAGGACCCGGGCCGTCTTGGGGGTCAGGTTTACCAGCCGTTCAATGCCCCGCCGGGCTTTATGGGCCGTGGCGTCCTCCAGGAGCTTGCCGACGGCCATGATGAGGGCCACCTCCCCGGCGGCAAAGTATTCCCCGGCGGCGAGGGAGCCTATCAGGGCGATGGAAACCAGCAGGTCCGCCTTGATGTCCCGGTCCCTGATCAGGGCGATTGCCGAGCCGGAGACGATGGGAAGCCCGCAGAGCCCCACGGCGATCCAGGCGATGTCAAAGGGCAGCAGGCCCTTCAGGATTCCCGATAAGCTCAAGGCGAGGACCGGCGCCGAAAGGATCACGGAGAGGAGGTTCCGCCGCCCTTCGTCGGCAAACCAGGGCCGGAGCTTTTCCCCGATCCGATACCCCGTGTTAGAGCTGCTTAAAGAATTTGTCGATGGCATTGTTCAGATCCTCCAGAACCTTCAGGTCCCCGCTTTTTACGGCGTCCACCACGCAGTGGCCGATATGATCCTGTAAAATGATACGGCCGATGTGGTTAACGGCGGATCGAACCGCGGAAAGCTGGATCAGGATTTCGCTGCAATCCCGCCCCTCCTCGACCATCTTTTTGACCGCTTCCAGATGCCCGGTAACCCGGGAAATGCGGTTGATCACCACCGTGGTATGTTCATGCCGGTGAACCGTTTCCATAAGACGAACCTCCCGTTGCCGTATCCCCCCCGGGGGGATACGGCAACTATACACCCGGGGGGACCGGGTGTCAACGCCCCGGGGAGGCTCATTGAGCGGTTACAAGTGAATTGCTTAGAGCGGCGAGATCAGTACCCGTTCGATGCGGTTTCCGTCCATGGAGATTATCGTAAACCGGAATCCCTTCCAGTCAAAACTGGCCCCTATCCGGGGAATTTCTTCGGCCAGGTTCAGGATAAAGCCCGCCAGGGTATGGTACTCCTGATGCTCCCCGGTCAGGCTGGTCAGGGAGAGGAGCTCCGCCACGTTGTCGATATTGACGCTCCCCGCGGCCAGGTAGCTGCCGTCCTCCTGTTCCTGGATGCCCCCGCCGGCATCGGCGGGGACCGAGAGTTCCCCCACGATCTCCTCCACCAGGTCCCGAACCGAGAGGATGCCGGAAAATCCCCCGTATTCGTCCATAACGAAGATAAAGTCCCCGTTTCCCTCCTTAAAGGCCTCAAAGGCCTTGAGGGCCGTCATGGTTTCCGGGACAAAGCGGGGGGCGGTCAGGATCGCCTTGAGCCCCCGCCAGGGTTCTTCCGTCAGGGTGAGGAATATATCCTGGGCGTATACCATCCCCATCACATTGTCCAGATTGCCCTCCGCCACGGGAAAGCAACCCTGGGAACGGAATTCCCGGGCGATCCGCCCCGCTTCTTCCGCCCCGGCCTTGATGTCCAGCCAGATAATCTCCGACCGGTGGGTCATGAAGGTTCCCACGGGACGATCCCCCAGGTAAAACACCCCCTCCACCATGGTCCGCTCCTGGCTTTCCACGATGCCGGATTTTTCCCCCTCCATCAGGGCTATCCGCAGTTCGTCCGCGGTCATCCCCGGACCGGCCCTCCCTTCGGAAGGGAGGGAGAGGGCGCGGATCAGGGCGCCGAGACCGGCGGAGAGGGCTATGAAGGGGGCCGAGAGGAAGGAGAGGAAACGGATAAGGGGGAGGAGGGCAACGCTTATTTTTTCCGGGGCCAGGAGGGCAAGGTGCCGGGGGAGCAGGAAGCCCAGGATGATGAGGCCCAGGGTAAGGGCCGCCGTAATAACAAAGACCGCCGCTCCATCCCCCAGGGGGCCGAGCGGGCCCGGGGCGGTAAGAAATGCCCCCAGGGGACGGGCTATCCCCAGCCCCCCCAGCACTCCGGCGAGGATACCCAGGAAAGCCATCCAGATCCGCAGGGAGAGACGGAAGGGGCCGGGATTTTCAACCGCCTCCAGGGCTTTACGGCAGCGCCGGTCTCCCTCCTCAGCCTTTGCCCTGAGCCGGGATTTTCGGGAGGCCCCCAGGGCGCTTTCCGCCAGGAAGAGGATGCCGCTGAGGAGGATAAGCGCCAGGATGAAGATCAGGGTTCCCGGGGGAACCTCCGGAGACGTCCCGTTCATGGGAGTCCTATTTCTTCCCGCTTCAGGGGCCGGGTGATGGAGATCCCCTCGGGAGAAGTTTCCATGGTTTTATTTCTGCCCTCCGGGGTCAGTTCCCCGAGGATCTCGACGATGGGGTACCGGGGCTTCTCGGGGTTTACGTCGACGACCTGAGCTTTTTTCCCATTGGAGAGGAGTACGTAGAGGCCGATGGGGTAGATGGAGAGGGAATAGACCAAGGCCCGGATCACCGTATCGTTGTACTGATTTCCCTCGTTTTTCAGGAGGTCCACCATTCCCGTATAGGTGTCCTTGGCCTCCCGGTGGGGCCGTCTGGTGGTCAAGGCTTCAAAGGAACAGGCCACGGCGATGATCTTCGCATAGAGGGAGATCTTCTCCCCCGTGAGCTTTCGGGGGTACCCTTCGCCGTTTTCCCGTTCATGATGTTCCAGGGCGGCCATGCTTATATTCAAGGGAAAATCAAAGGTTTTGAGGATTTCATAGCCCAGGATAGGGTGGGTAAGGATGGCCTTCCGTTCCGAGGGAGAGAGGGCCCGCTTATTGAGATAGATCTGAGGGGGAAGTCTTATCATCCCTATTTCATGGAGGAGGGCCGCCGTCCCCAGTTCAATCAGCCGGTGGAGGGGGAATTTAAGGTAAGAGCCGATAACGAGGGCTATGATGGTCGACTTGACCGCGTGGGAGGTCAGGTAATTTTGGTCTGATTCGGGGTCGAGGGCTTTTTGCACCCGCAGTAAAAAACGGCGATCCGCCTTAACGACATCACAGACCTCCTTCATCTTGAGGGCAACCTCCTTAAAATCGAGTTTGTTTTTTATGGCTATCTGGGTAAAAAGATCTTCCGCGTACTGATTGAAACCGATATAGAAATCCTTTGCCCGTTTTATCTCATCCTGATCGGTTAAACCCGGCCCGGTATCTTCGCCGGCCCCTTCCTTGTTATTGGAGTCCGCCGCCTCGGAATGGTAATATTCCAGGGGTTCCCCCACGCTTAATACCTCCGGGAATTGCCATTTGACGAGGAATTTCCCCATTTCTTCGGTGAACGGCATTTCCGGCGCCGCCAGAATAAACCGCTCGTCGAGAAAGACCGGCTCGGCAAAGTAACTGCCCGGAAGAATATCCTTCACCGCATACTGCTCCATTTCTATCCCCATTCCGCTCAACCCTTTCCGTCTCCCCGGGAATCCCAGGGCCCTGTCATTGACTTGCCAAGCTCTTTAATCTATCATACCATAAATATCACGTTCTATTATAGAGGATAAGGCTGTTGAAATTCAAATCTCTTTTTCTCTTATTTAATAGTGTCATAGCGGCCGTGCTGCTTTTCATCGGGGCCTCGCCTTTTTTATTATTCAACCAGCGGGATCCCAGCATCCTGAGCCTTTTCAAAACCTGCTGGCCCCTCCTCCTCTTTATCCTCCTGATTCTGGCGGCCTTTGATATATTTTACGGGTATAACCGCCGGCTCTTTCAGCTTCTGGAAAAGGAGGATTGGCCCGCCCTGTCGCGGTATCTGGAAAAGCGTATTATCCGGGACGGGCATTACTCCCCCCGGCTGATCCGGCTCCTGGCGAATACCTACCTGGTGCTCTCCGACTCCGCTTCGGTGCTTGCCCTGGAAACCAAGGCAGCCATCGTTAATCCCGCCCTGGTGGATGCCAATGCCCTGATCTTTGGGGCCGCCCGAATCCTTGAAAAGGACCTCGGCGGGGCGGCGAACTTCTTCTCCCGGATGCTGGGGTCATCCAAGACCGAACCCGCCGATTGGCTCCATTGGTATTACGGCTTTTCCCTGCTGCTGGACCAGCAGTACGGCCCTTCGGGGGATCAGTTCATCCCCCTGGCCGTGGAGTCCAAAGACGCCGTGATTACCGGCCTCTCGGCCTTTTTCCTCTCCGAACGGATCAGCCGCCTGCTGCCCTCGCGGGGACTGGAATTTACCGCGGCGGCCCTGGACGGCAGGAACCGGCTGCTCAAGACCTTTCCCTCCCTCGACCTCTGGAACCGGGAGGTCAAACGAACCCTCAACCTGGTTCACGCCGCAATCCTCTCCCGGTTTATCTCCGAAACCACCGCCTGGCTCTTTGACAGGTAATGTTGTTACCATTGCTTGGGCACAAATCCCTCCGGCGGCGGAAGAAGCTCCACCATTTCGCCGGTCAGTTCAAGCACAAAAAAGCCGCTTTCATAGGCGTAACACCGGACATCGAAATCGACAACTCCGCCGGCCATCGCCCCCAAGAGCTTTTTGCCGGCGACTTCCGCGGGAGGGTGTTTTCGGATAAGTTCCATCCGTTTCAGATGATCCTTCACCTCTTCTTTGCTATCGAGTTTGCGTTTCACCTCAACCGCCATTGCCGTATCGGTGTTGGAGAGAAGTATGTCTATGTCCGTCAAGATACGGGTATCGGCATCCGCTGGTATGCCCGTTTAAGGATATAAGCGGGAAATTTCTCCCAGAGCCGGGCGGCAATGAGCGTCTCGATCAACTCGCCCAAAGACCGGTTCAAACCGCCGACATTTTGGGTTACCCGTTCAACGGTTTTTTGTAAGTTTTCCATCCGTTTATCGGTTTCTTTCATCCGTTCAGCGGTTTCTTCCTGCGTTCGGGCAGTTCTGTTTAACACGGCCCAAATCTCGTCAACGGCGGCTTGCCACTCTGGTCTCAGTTGTGTTTTCGCCATAACTCCCTCCCGCCCCAACCATAGTTCATTTCCGGCAAGAAAGCAAGGAGCAGGTAACAGGTAATAGGGAGCAAGGAGTTGACGACCTCCTAAATCTCCTTGCGGAGGCGGGGGTCCAGGAGGTCCCGCATACCGTCGCCGATGAAGTTGGCGCCCATGGACATGGTGAGGATCCCCAGGCCCGGGAAGGCCGCGATCCACCAGTTGGTAAGGTAGGCGGCGCCGTCGGAGACCATGGCCCCCCATTCCGGGGTCGGCGGGGGGGAGCCCAGGCCCAGGAAGCTGAGGCCCGAAAAGAGGAGGATCGCGTTGCCGAAGTCCACGGTGGCCAGGACGATGATGGCCCCGATGCTGTTCGGCACAATCTCTTTGAAGAAGATCCGAAAGGCCGGGGCTCCCAGGGATTTTGAGGCTTCCACATACTCGTTGTTCCGCACCTGGATGACCATGCTCCGCATGACCCGGGCGTAATTGGGCCACCAGACGATGACCATGGCCAGGAGGGTGTGAAAGAGGCTGGGCCCCAGGGCGGTGGAGATCACCATGGCCAGGATGATCGTGGGGAACGCCTGGACCAGTTCGCACAGACGCATCATCACCTCGTCCACGAGGCCCCCGGCAAAGCCCGCGGCCCCGCCGTAGACGACCCCCACGAGGGACGCGAAGAGAATCGTGAGGACCCCCCCTTCAATGGAAATGCGGCTGCCCCACATGACCCGGCTCAGGATATCCCTGCCCAGGCTGTCGGTGCCGCAGGGGTGTTCCCGGCAAGGCTTGAGGAAGCGCCCGCTCATGTCCTGGGCCAGGGGCTCATAGGGGGCGATGAGGGGAGCGGCGAGGGCGATGAGTACCCAGAAGAGGCACACCACGACCCCCACGGCGAAAAGCTTGTTTTGCCTCATCATGCGCCACATTTACCGATACCTCACCCGGGGGTCCATAAATCCGTACAACAGGTCAATCACCAGGTTGATGATCACATAGTTCAGGGCGATGAGGAGGGACACCCCCACAATGGCGGGGAAATCCAGGTTTTGGGCGGACTGATAGGCGTATTGCCCGATGCCGGGCCAGGCGAAGATGGTCTCCACCAGGACCATGCCGCTCAAGAGGTTCCCGAACCCCACCCCGATCACGGTTATCACCGGAATCAGGGCGTTGCCCAGGGCATGGCCGCGGATCACCGCCTGCTCCGCGAGGCCCTTGGCCCGGGCGGTACGGATATAGTCCGCCGAGAGGATCTCCAGCAGGTTGGAACGGGTGGTCCGGGTGATGAGCCCCATGGTAAACATCCCGAGGCAGATGCCGGGGAGCGCCAAATGGCTCAGGGCGTCCAGAAACAGGGGGAAATTCCCCATGGCCAGGGCGTCGATGGTGAAAAACCCCGTCCAATGCGCCGGAGCAGCCGCCCGGGCGGCGATCCGCCCCGGCCCGGGGGCGATCCCGAGGCCGAGATAAAACACAAAGAGCAGAACCAGGGCGAACCAGAAGGACGGGACCGATACCCCAAAGACGGAGAGCCCCCGCAACAGATGATCCGTCAGGGTATTCCGCTTAATCGCGGAAATGATCCCAAAGGCCAGGCCGAAAACCACCGCGAAGATGATGCCGAAACAGGCCAG
>JAITRV010000245.1 GCA_031288215.1 Spirochaetaceae bacterium
CCGGCCGCCGCCCTTTTTCCCGCACCCGGCCCGGCCCCCCGTATCGGCTTCTTGCAGCCGTCCAGCCCTCCCGACAGCCGGCCACAGCATCCATCCCCGGTTGCGGGACCCGCCTCAACACCGGAAAAGGCAGTCGCCCCCCGTCCCCGGCTTCTTGCCTCCGTACCGCCTTCGCCACAACCGGTCAAGGCAGCCGCCCCCCGCAGCCGTACCCGCCCCCACGCGGTAAGGCAGGCCGCGGATACTCCCGCCGGAAAAACCGGCACGGGCCGGCCCGTGCCGGGAGGACCAGTCAGGGGGTATCCGGCGGCCATAGCCAAAGAGACGGGGCTCAACCGCGAAAGCCTGTATAAATCCTTTTCCAAAGAAGGGAACCCGTTATTTGGTACGGTAGTCAAAGTCTTGGATGCCCTTGGGTTCCGGCTGAGCATTAAGCAAAAAGACCGGAAACAAACCCCGCCTTTTTTGATGACAAGCGTAACAGGCTCCTAGCGGCGCAGGCCCTCCAGGTGCCGGAACCGGAAGAGCATCTCTACAAAGGCCCTATCCCCCAGGGGATAGCCGGCAAAGAAGAAGAGGTGGCTTCTGCCGTGGCGGCCGCAATGGCAGTCCGAGGCGCCGAAGCCGGGGACGGCCCTGCCCCCCAGATCCGCCAGGGCCTTTGCCAAAGAACATTCCAGGTTGCGGTAGGAGAAGATCGGCAGGGCCTTGATCGCCTCCGCATGGGGGGTGAGGTAATCGATGTGCCAGTGCCGCTGTTTCCGGGTTTTCCGCAGGTGCCGGTTTATCCGGCTGGAAAGGTTCCGCTGGGCCGACCCGGCATAGACGTACCAGCCCGGCTCATAACGCCGGGCGGCCAGGGCCCCCGCGGTGATTTCCGTCTCCCGGGGGAGCTTGAGGAGGATGAGGTAACTCCCCCGGTTGGCGGCGGCCAGATCCCCGTGGGAGAGGTCCACGGGAACCGAGGCCGCCGCGAGAAGGGCCTCCCCCTCCCGGTCGCAGCGGAGCAGGGCCCCGTGGACCCGCACCTTTCCCGCCTCCCCCGCCGGGCCCGCCCACCCCGCCGGGACCCCGTAACGGCTCAGGGCCGCGGCAAAATCCGGGTCCGTGTGGAGGTTCGGGATGAAGACGCGGGGGCTGCCGTGGACGATGACAAAGAGGATGTGGCAGATGAAGCCCTCACTCCCCAGGGCGGCCAGTTCCTCCAGGTGTTTCAGGGCCCGGCTGCTGGGGGCGTCGGGAAACATGGCCGCGTCCTCCTCCACGAGGGAGCAGGCCTTGACCTCCACCAGGTGCCGCATCCCCCGGCGGTCGATGCAGAGGAAGTCGAACCGGGAGTTTCCCAGGGTAAATTCCCGGTGGATCTCCCGGAGGCCGCCGATGATTTTCGGCAGGATCAGGGCCTCCGCGGCCTTATTGGCCCGGGAGGAGAAAAGGGGCACCACCCGGTCCCGGTAGTAGAGCCCCACGGCGGTCCAGGCAGTTTTGTGCCGGCCGGGGACAGGGCCGGGGCCGGGACCCGGGCAGCGGCTTTCCAGGATGAGACGGGTCCCGGGGATGACGAATTCGAGGAGCCGCCCCGGATTGGGGCAGTGGCAGGGGATCTCCTCCTCCCCGTCCCGGGCGATGATGAGGAAGCGGTTGGGCCGCCGGACCAGGAGGGCCTCCCGGTGGTTGGTGAAGAGCCGGACCCCGGCCGCCTGTTCCGGCGCTTGCGGGGCGGGCCGGGGGGATTTATCCGTTTTCAGCCTTCTTTTTCCGGGGTCCTCCCATGATAAGCTCCCACTGGGTGATCAGCATCCCGCAGAACATGAGGACGAAGCCCAGGATGGTCCAGGTCCCCAGGCCTTCCCCCAGGATCAGGACCCCTCCCAGGGCGGCGAAACAGCCCTCCAGGCAGAGGATGATCGTGGCATGGGCCGGGGGGGCGTGCTGCTGGGCCACCACCTGAAGGGTATAGGCGATCCCCACCGAGGCAAGCCCCCCGTAGAGGAGGGGGATGAGGCCGGCGAGGAGGGCGGTTCCGGAGGGCGGGGCGGCGATTAGGGCGGGGAGGCTGCGCCAGGAGAAGATCCCCGAGGCGAGGAGGGCCGGGTTCAGCCGTTCCACCCAGCCGCCGATAAGGGGCTCCACAAGAAAGGCCGCCGCCAGGGAGCAGAGGCCGCACCAGCCGAACTGTCCCGAGGAGAGGAGGAGGGGATCCGTGCGCTGTACCAGAGCGTCAATGAGGAGGACGTGGAAGGCCCAGAAGACCGCGCTTACCGCGGTGATGAGGTCCCCGGGGTTGACGGCCTTCAGGTGTCCCGAGGCGCTGAGGAAGTAGAGCCCCGTGAGGGTGAAGACCGCGCCGGTCCAGGTGGGCAGCCCGGTTTTCCTGCCCAGGAATATCCCCAGGATGGGGACCAGTACCACGTAGAGGCCGGTGATAAACCCCGCGTTCCCCGCGGTGGTAAAGATGAGCCCCAGTTGTTGGAGGGTTACCGCGATAAAGAGGCAGCTTCCCGCCGCCAGGGAGGGGAGAACAGCGGCCCGCCGGCCCCCCGGCCCGCCGAATCGGCCGCTGATCTTCCACTGCCGGAAGAAAATCAGCGGGAAAAGGGAGAGGCTGCCCAAAATGAACCGTATGCCGTTAAAGGCAAAGGGGCCCACGTACTCCATCCCCGAACGCTGGGCCACAAAACCGAACCCCCAGATACAGGAGGTCAAGAGCAGGAGGATGTCCGCCCTGAGGGCTTGTTTATTCATGATTTACCCGTCTTCTGAAAAGGTTTCCATTCTTTTCAGGACAATCTCCGAGAGTATTTTGAACTGGGGGGGCAATAACTCCCTGTCGGGGCCGTCATACCGGGCCAGCAGCTCGTTCAATTCGGCCCTGGCCTGGGTATATTTTTTTTGCTTGAAATGGATGAATGCGATCTCGTATTCCGCCGTACAGACGACTTCTATGTTGAAGGCATACCGTTCCCGCAGGGTTTCGTAATACTCCAGGGCTTTTTTATATCGGGACCGATCCGAAGCTTCCTGGGCCAGTTGGATTAACTCCGCCGGGCTGAGGTTTTCGGAGATAACGTCAGGATCGGAGGCACAGGCGCCGAGGAGTAACACCGCCCCCGCGCACAAAAAGAAATTTCTTATCATACTCATAGATATAGCACGCCGGTGCTTCTAAAACAAGGGGGACTCCTCCTCTTCCTCGGAGTAGAGGGTGAATACCTCGTCCCTGTTGGACAGCGTTTTCTTTAATTCCCGGATAAATTCCCGGGTATCCCCCATTTCCTCATAGGAATCGCAGTTATCCAAATACCGGCGGGTAACGGTGGAGTATTTGTACATCTTTTCCTCCCCCAGTTTTTTTTTCCATTTTCCCGCGGCACAGCGGATCCGCAGCACATACCGGTTTTCCTGGTAGGGTTTTGCCTGGATCAATTTACAGTGGATGCAATTTGCGCAGTATATCTTTCCGCTGTGAAATTCATCAATTTCATCCTTGATACCCACAGGCCGTAAGGCACTTACTTCCTGAACCGCTAAATCTGCTGTTTGAATCATGATCTTATCCGCCTTTATCCGCCTTTTCGGCAATATGTATAAATATTCCAAAATATCGCATTTTAGTCAATACTTATTCATAAAAATTTATAAATATTCGAAAATTTTCCCGGTTCCCGGAAACCGGATACCTTTCTACCGAACGGCGGCACTATTGCGCCTTGACGTTTGCGTCTTACCATTGAAAAAACCGGTCTTGACAAAAATACATTTGTATGCCAATTTCTCCGTATGAATATCCAGGTTCATAAAAGTACATCCCCCATTCTCCCCCGGCGGCGTCCCCTGTTCCTCTCCCCTTCGACGTTCCGCCTCCGTTCTATCCCTTCTTCTCTATAAGTTTGATCCGGGGCATCCGGATATATTTTTAAAAGCAAGCGAGGTTAAAAGATGATCGCGGGAATTATAGGCGCTACCGGGTATGCCGGAGCGGAATTAGTACGGCTTTTAGCGGGGCACCCCCATATTACCGGGCTGTCCCTGGGTTCCGTGAGCCACGAGGGCGGCCGGATCGACGCGCTGTACCCCAACTTCTTCAAGGGTATCGATGCCGGCCTCGAAAGCCCCGAAGCGGTGGCGGACGCCTCGGAAATCGTTTTCTCGGCCCTTCCCCACGGGGTGGGGGAGGATTACGCGAAACGCTGCGGGGACCGGGGGATTCCCTTCATCGATCTCTCCGCGGATTTTCGTTTTGATGACGATGAGGAGACCTTTACCGCCTGGTACGGCAAACCCTACCGTTACCCCCAGCTCAGGGAGCGGTCGGTCTACGGCCTCCCGGAATTGAACCGGCAGCGTATCCGGGACATGGCCGCCCGTTTTCCGGTGATCATCGGCAACCCCGGCTGCTACCCCACCGCCGCCTCCCTGGGCGTTTTCCCCGCCCTGGAGCGGGGGCTCGCCGGCCCCGGACCGGTCATCGTGGACGCCGCCTCCGGGATCAGCGGGGGCGGCCGGGACGCGGCACGGGCCTTCCACTACCCGGAATGCGCCGACTCGGTGGCCCCCTATAAGGTCGGCTGCCACCGGCATAGCCCGGAGATAAGCCGGAACTTCCGGATGATGGCCGCCCGGGGGAACCGGGAAGGGCCGGCGCTGATCTTTACCCCCCACCTGGCCCCCATGATCCGGGGGATCCTCGCCACCATCTACGTGCCCCTGGCCGCTTCCGGGGAATCCCCGCCGCCGCCCCGGCCGCCCTCGGCGGAAATCGAAGGGCGGGGGGCTGAAATCCGGGATCTCTATGCGGAATTTTACCGGGAGGAGCCCTTTGTCCGGGTCCTTCCCTTTGGGAGCGCCGCCGCCTCCGGCAGGGTGCGGCAGTCCAACTTCTGCGACATATCGGTCCACCTTGATACGGCGGGAACCACCCTGATCATCGTCAGCGCCATAGACAACATGGTGAAGGGCGCCGCGGGCCAGGCGGTTCAGAATATGAATATTATCTTCGGCTTTGCGGAAACCGCGGGATTGGGCGCCCTTCCCGCCGCAGTCTGATAAAAAAGAGGAGAGCTAGCTATATGAAGGAATCAGGCATTTCAAATACCGACCGGGCGGAGGTCCTCATCCGCGCCCTGCCCTATATACAGGAATACCGGGGCAAGACCGTGGTGGTCAAATACGGCGGAAACGCCATGATCAACCGGGACCTCAAGGCGGCGGTAATCCGCGACGTGATCCTCATGGCCTGTGTGGGGATCCGCACGGTGCTGGTCCACGGGGGGGGGCCGGAGATTGAGGCCATGCTCAACACCCTGGGGAAGGAGAGCCGCTTTGTCCGGGGGTTCCGGTACACCGACGAGGAGACCATGGAGGTGGTGCAGATGGTCCTCTGCGGCAAGGTGAACAAGGACATTACCGCTCTTGTCCAGCAGGCCGGGGGCCGGGCCATCGGCCTCTGCGGGATCGACGGGGCCCTGCTGCGGGGGCGGCGGTTTGCCGGGGGGGAACTGGGCCTGGTGGGGGAGATCGAGGCGGTGGATACCTCGGTGTTGACGGCGGTGCTGGATTCCGGGGCCATCCCGGTGGTATCCTCGGTGGCCCTGGGAGAAGGGGAAGATGCCGGCTCCGTTCTGAACGTCAACGCCGATACCGCCGCCGCCCAGATCGCCGCGGCCCTGGGGGCGGAGAAGCTCATCCTCATGACCGATGTGCGGGGGATACTCCGGGATGTGGATGATCCCGACTCGCTGATCAAGATAATCAGCCGGGAGGGCCTTCCGGACCTCATCCGGGAGGGGGTGGTGAGCAAGGGGATGATCCCCAAAGTGGAGTGCTGCCGCCTGGCCCTGGACCGGGGGGTACGGAAGGCCCATATTATTGACGGCCGCCTTCCCCATGCCCTCCTGATAGAACTCTTTACCGATGAGGGGATCGGTACCATGATAGAAGGAGCTGAACATGAATGACGCATTTATGAATACCTATCACCGGCTGCCGGTCACCTTTGCCGGGGGTAACGGGGCCTATCTCACGGATATTCACGGGAAGGCCTACCTGGACTTTACGGCGGGCATCGCGGTGAACTGCCTGGGCCACGGTTATCCTCCCCTGGTCAAGGCTATTGCGGATCAGGCGGCGAAGTTCAACCATGTCTGCAACTACTACCAGAGCGACGTGGCCCTGGCCTTTGCGGAAAAACTGGTGGCGGCCTGCGCGGGCGCGGGAATGCGGCGGGTCTTTCTGGGGAATTCCGGGGCGGAGGCCAACGAGGGGGCCTGTAAGATAGCCCGTAAGTATTCCCTCAAGAAATACGGCCCCGGGCGGCACCGGATCGTAACGCTCAAGGGGAGCTTCCACGGGAGGACCATCACCACCCTGGCCGCCACGGGGCAGGATAAGTTCCACCGGGACTTCGGCCCCTTTACCGAGGGCTTCCTTTTCGTCCCCCCCAACGATATTGACGCCCTGGACCGGGCCCTGGATGCCTCATCGGTGGCGGCCCTCCTCCTGGAAGCCGTCCAGGGGGAAAGCGGCATTCTCCCCCTGGAGGAGGCCTATGTCCGGGCCGCCGCCCGGCTCTGCGCGGACCGGGACATCCTCCTCATGTTTGACGAGATCCAGTGCGGCGTGGGGAGGACCGGGACCTTCCTGGCCTGCGAAGCCTACGGGGTCAAGAGCGACCTGGTTACCCTGGCCAAGGGCCTGGCCGGGGGGGTCCCGGTGGGGGCGGTCCTTGCCGGGGAGAAGGCCGCCGATGTCTTCGAGATCGGGGATCACGGTTCGACCTTCGGGGCGAACCCCCTGGCGGCGGCGGCGGGCCTCGTGGTGCTGGATACGGTCACCCCGCCGGCCTTCCTGGAGGAAATCCGCCGGAAGGGGGATCGGCTCGCCGGCGCCCTCCGTTCCCGGAATCATCCCGCCATCCGGGAGGTCCGGGGCCGGGGCCTTATGATCGGCGTCGACATCGCCGGCGATGCCTGGCCCTTCCTGGAGGCCGCCCTGGAACGGGGGCTCCTCCTCCTCTCCGCGGGGCCCCGGACCCTCAGGCTGCTCCCCCCCTACCTGATCACCGACGACGAACTGGATCAGGGGGTGGCGATCCTCCGGGATCTGCTGG
>JAITRV010000022.1 GCA_031288215.1 Spirochaetaceae bacterium
CCGCGGCGTTCATCCCGATCCCGTCGTCCCGGACCAGGAGGTCCATGCCCGTTGGGGTACGGTACCCGGAAATGACCACCGTCCCCGCGACGGAGTTGTTCTTTATCCCGTGATAAATGGCGTTTTCCACCAGGGGCTGGAGGATGATCTTGACGACGGATAGGGATTTGATCTCCTCCTCCACCTCGATCCGGTAATCCAGCCGGTCCTTGTACCGGATCTTCTGGATGGTAAGGTAATTTTTGACATGCTCAATCTCGGAGGCCACATCGATTATTTCCTTCCCCTTGCTGATGGAGAGGCGGAACAACCGGGCCAGGGCGGAGCTCATGGCGATCACCTCATCCTGCTTGCCCCCTTGGGCCATCCAGATCACCGAATCCAGGGTGTTGTAGAGGAAGTGGGGGTTGATCTGCATCTGCAGGGCCTTGAGTTCGCTTTTCCGCTTCTGTTCCTGCTCCAGGGTAACCCGCCGCAGGAGTTTCTTTATCTCCCCCACCATGATGTTGAAGTCCTTCCCCAACTCCCCGATCTCGCTGGAGGAACGGATATCCGAGAGGATGTCGAAGTTGCCCTGTTCCACCGCCTGCATGGACCGGCGGAGCTCTTTGATGGGTTTGGATATGCGCTGGGAGATAAAGAGGGAAACGGCCATGGAGGCGATCAAAAAGAAAAGACCCCAGAAGGTGTAACTCCGCCGGATGGCGTCGCGGTTCTCCACAAATTCACTCCGGTAATTTACCCCCACCACCTTCCAGCCCGTGGAACGCATGGTTTCGACGCTGTAAAATTTGTCCCGGTCCTCGTCGTCCCCGGGAAAGTACCCCGTGGTTTCATCGACGATCCGGCGGATGTTTTCGGTTTTAAGGCCGCCGTAGAGGAGCTGCTGCTGGGGATGGTAGACGATGTCCCCCCGCCGGTCCACCACAAAGATATAGCCCCGCTCGCCCAGCTGGATGGAGCTGCATATCCGGTCGATGATCCGGAAGTTGAGGTCCACCAGGAGTATCCCCAGGCCCCGGCCGGTCTCCCCGTCGACGATCTCCCGGGAAAGGGAGATGACCCAGCGGTATTGGCCTTTGATGACGTTCTGTACGTGGGATGAGGAAACCGCCGAAGCCCCCCGGGCTTCCCGGGCCGCGGCGTACCAGGACTGCCGGCCGAGATCCGCCACGGGGTTCAGGGCGTTTTCCCGGTCCTGGGTGACGAATCCCCCCTGGTAACCGAATACCCCGATGAGGGAAATGTCCTTCCGGGTGGTGGTCATCACCGTAAGGACCGAGCGGACCGGTTCCGCGGCGGCTTCCCGTTCCGCTTCGGAAACCGCCCCCAGGTATTCCCGCACGCTGCCGTCGGCTTCCACAAAGGCGGAGATCGAGTCCATATAGTCGATATAAAATTCGATATTGTCGGCAATCTGTCGGACCAGCATCTGGGTGTAGCGCCGGGAGGCGTTCCGGACGGTTTCTTCGGTTACCCCAAACGCGATAAGGATGGCCCCCACAATGACGATCACCAAGAGGACCGTAAAGGCCAGGGCGATGGTAACCTGAATGCTCTGGAATCTCGGCTTCACCGTAAAACCCCC
Organism: Spirochaetaceae bacterium; assembly: GCA_031288215.1. GTDB lineage: Bacteria > Spirochaetota > Spirochaetia > Treponematales > Breznakiellaceae > JAIRMO01. Next base: position 1,589 of record JAITRV010000022.1, read on the forward strand.
CGTTACTGCCGGACCTGGGCGGTTCTGCTGGTGGCAGCGGCGTTCCGGTATTCCGTGGCGGTAAGCCCCGTGGCTTTCCTGAAACTCAAGGAAAAATAATGGGGGTCCCGGTAGCCTATTTTTTCGGCGATTTCGTAGGTCATCAGGTCCGTGGTCCGCAGCAGTTCCATGGCCTTACGGATCCGGATAGCGGTCAATTCCTCCACAAAGGTTTTGTCATGCTGTTTTTTGAAGACGGCGCTGAAATAACTGGTACTAATGGCGAGTTTTTTGCACAGCCCCTGGAGGGAAAGGGCGGGATCATCGTAATGGGTCTCCAAATAGTCCAGGGCTTCCCGGACCTTGACCAGGGCGAAATTTTCCTGCCGGGTATGGGTATAGGAACCGATGGCCTCCACCAGGAGCAGGAACCAGTTCCGGACCTCGTCCAGGTTTTTAAGCCCCTTGATATCCGCAAAGGGGTCCTGTGGGGGAGGGAAAATTTCCCCCTGGGGAATTTCCATATCCTCCATACCCTGTAACAGGGCGGCCAAAACCAGCCGCAGCTTTATATGGTACTCGTCTATGGTGAGGGGGGTCTTTTTAAAATAATCCACCATGGCCCCGATATGCCGGCGGGCCTCCTCCCCGGCGCCGGTTTTAAGGGCCGACACGATCTCCCTGCCCCAGCCGGGATGAGCCCCCTCCCCGGCGGGCCTCCCCACCACTTCCCGGTAGACGGTAAGGCCGATTTTTTCCCGCAGTACCCCCCAGGACAGGGCCTCCGCGGCGGTATGGTAGGAGGTCGGGAGGGATTCCAGGGTCTCCACCGCCTCCCCCACCCCCACGGCAATGTCCTTGAACCGCAGGGATTGGAGCTTGTGCCACAGCAATTCCGCGGTTTTTAACCCCTCCCGGTACAGGTCGGCCCGATCCTTCCCCCAGATAAGGATCACCAGCCGGTCCGCCCCGTCCGGGAAGACTATCCCCGGCCCGGCGGAACCGAGAAAGTCCTCCAGGATATTCCGCCCGGTAATAAGATCGATATGAAACTCCTCCCCGGTCCGGCGGTGGACAAAGTCCAGGACCAGGCACTGATAGGCCGCCCCCTCCGGCGGGAGGGGCAGG
>JAITRV010000168.1 GCA_031288215.1 Spirochaetaceae bacterium
GGCCCCGGGGACAGGCGTTTGATCAGCCGGAACCGGGTATTGTCTATGCCGCAGAGTTCCCCAAACTGGGAAATATCGGAACAGAGCAGGGTAAAATGCCGTTCGTCCCGTTCCCCCGAAAGCCGGCGCAGCCGTTTGATCCCCTCCCGGGAAGCCATGGAGCAGACCAGGCTCCAACTGGTGTCCGAGGGGAGGCCTATCAATCCCCCCTCCCGCAGGAGGGCGCTTCCCCGGGAAAGGACCCGGTCGTCAATGTTGGAGGGGCTTACATATTCAATCATAGACCCCGCCCGGCAGGGGGAACGCCTGAGACCGCCTTGCGCTCTGAACCATGACACTCGCCATATAGTAACTATACCGTATGCCGTCGATATATTCCAGAACCGCATGAGGTCTGTCGTGTCTGAAAAGAGGCTGCTCTTTTCCCGGGTAACATGTTCATGGGCATATTACCCGCCGCATTTATGGCAAATGTCAAGTTACACGGTGCCAGGCACCTTTTTTGGCGCCGGTTCTATATTTTTAAAATAATAATATTGTATGAAAAATTATACAAATACGGGGGTTTTATCGGGTTTCAAGAAACCTTTCCGTAAAAATTTTGAAATGCGGAGCGGCTAATTCCTTGTACGGAAAGGAATTACAAGATCGCCCGCTTATTTCACGGAAACATGGCACGCTTCTTGCTTATATATAATCAGAAAAGAAAATTGGAGGACCAAATGTATAAGAAGCAGGATATTCAGGATGATGATATTGTGCAATCGTACTTTAACCAAATTAAAGCCATCCCGTTGCTCGAATTTGAAGACGAAGTTGAATTATCCAAGCGCATTCAAAAGGGTGATAAACTGGCCCGCCAAAGGTTGATTGAAGCAAATCTGCGGCTGGTTGTCAAGATAGCCCGTTCCTATGCGATATCCGATGTGGCCCTGATGGATATTATCCAGGAAGGAAATATCGGCCTTATGCACGCGGCGGAAAAATACGATCATAACAAAAACGTCCGGTTCTCGACCTATGCCAGTTGGTGGATCCGCCAGGCCATAAGCCGCTATATGACCAATAAGCGCAGGGCGATCCGGCTTCCCCAGCGGAAAGAAGAGATCTTCCGGAAAATCCAGAAAGCTTACCATACCCTCAGCCAGCTCCTGGTGCATGAGCCTACGTCCGAGGAAATCGCCGAGGAAATCGGCGTCCCGGTGGAAGAGGTTGACAGCGTCATCAGCATGACCAGCGGCCTGATTTCCCTGGAAATGGATACCGGCAACGATGAATCCGCCATGGTGGTCGACCTCCACGAAGATTATACCTATAGCCCCGAACGGACGGTCATCCGGAAGTATTCCCGCTCCGATACCATGCATGTCCTGAACCGGCTCAAAGAGAAGGAACGGCGGATCCTCATGTACCGGTACCGGCTCGACGGCGGGGAACACTACACCCTGAAGAAAATCGGCGACAAGATGGGTCTGTCCCCGGAAACGGTCCGGCAGATCGAGATCAAGGCCCTGAAAAAAATCCGCCGGGTAGCGGGAGAATTGCAGAATTTCCTCTACGAAGAAGCAATATAAGCAGAAAAAGCCCCCCCCTTGCGGCCTGCCGGATTGCGATCCGGCAGGCCCTTTTTTTGCGCGGACGGTTTGCGCGGGCGGAAAAAGGGGGGAGGCTCATTGACCAAGGGCCCGCCGCCCGGCTATGCTCACCAGCGTGGAAGAAGTTCAGAAGAAAATAAAGCCGGGGCCGAAAAAACGCGCTCCGGCACGGAAGACGAGAGGTAAAAAGCTTACCCTGAAAGACAGAATCTGGGCGGCATCGGCGGCGGTGGTTCTGATCCTGGCGGCCCTGGGGATTTCCCTCCTGGCCCCGGGCTTTCGCGCCGCCCAGGACCCGAAGGCCGCCGTTCCCCAGCAAAGCCCGGTCACTCCGCCGGCCGCCACCCGGCCGGAGCCGGCCGGGCGGGCAGTGCCGGAGGCCGCCGGGGCGCTCGTCGAACCCCTCAGGCGGGGAACCCTGGTCTTCGTGATCGACGACGCGGGGAACAACCTCAGGGAACTGGAACCCTTCCTGCGCTTCTCCGGACCCCTGACCATCGCGGTCCTGCCGGGCTTGCCCCACTCCGCGGAAGCCGCCCGGCGGATCCGGGCGGCGGGAAAGGAGGTGTTCCTCCATCAGCCCATGGAAGCCCTGGGCGGCCAGAACCCGGGCCCCGGGGCTCTCTATTCGGGGATGAGCCCCGCGGAGGTCCGGAGCATCCTGGAACGGAACCTGGCGGAAATAGGGCCGGTTACGGGCATGAATAACCATCAGGGATCGAAGATCACCATGGAAAGCCGGATCATGGAAACGGTGCTGGCCGTCTGCCGGGAACGGGGCCTCTATTTCCTCGACTCCAGAACTACCGCGGATACCGTGGTCCCGGATCTGTCCAGGAAGATGGCCCTCCCCATCGGGGAACGGGACGTGTTCCTCGACAACGAGCCGGAGAAGGCCGCCATGATCCGCTCCCTGCGGCAGGGGCTGCAACGGGCACAGCAGCGGGGCTTCGCGGTGATGATAGGGCACACCTGGTCCGAGAAGCTCGCCGCCGTCCTGGAGGAACTCTACCCCGAACTGCTGGGGGAGGGGTATTCCCTTGCCACCGTATCCCGGTTTATGAGGGGAAAAATCGAGTGAGAAAGCTATAATGAGAAAGCTATGAATGTCCTGGGAATAGAATCCTCCTGCGACGAATGCGCCGCCGCGGTCGTCCGGGACGGAAAACAGATCCTGTCCAACGTGGTGGCCACCCAAATCCCCTTTCACGAGGCCTATAACGGGGTGGTTCCCGAGATCGCCAGCCGCAAACATACCGAGTGGATCTACGCCGTCGCCCAGGAGGCCCTGGACAAGGCAGGACTCGACCCCGGCGGCATTGACGCCGTGGCCGCCACCTCCCGACCGGGGCTGCTGGGGTCCCTCCTCGTGGGCTTGAACTTCGCCAAGGCCTTTGCCTGGGCCCGCCGCCTCCCCTTCATCGCGGTGGACCACATGCTGGCCCACCTCTACGCCTGCCAACTCGCCGAATCCGCCGAATCCGGGGAGGCGCCGGCCTACCCCTTTCTGGGGCTCCTCGTTTCCGGGGGGCACAGCATCATTTGCCGGGTGGATGACTTCGACGACATTACCGTCCTGGGAACCACCGTCGACGACGCCGTGGGGGAGGCCTTCGACAAGGTAGCGAAGCACTACGGCTTCGGCTACCCCGGCGGCCTTGCCATAGACCGGCTGGCCCAGGGGGGAAACCCCGATGCCTTCCGCTTTCCCCTGCCCAAACTGCACAAGAAAAGCCCCCCGGCCCCCGATCATTCCTACGACCTCTCCTATTCGGGGCTCAAGACCGCGGTGATCAACCACCTGGATCAGTTCCGCGCCGGAGACAGCCCGGAGCCCCGGCGCGAGGATATCGCCGCCTCCTTCCAAAAAACCGCCGTGGAGATCCTCCTGCGGAGCCTCTTCCGGGCGGCGGAAGACTCAGGGCTCACCACCATCGTGGCCGGCGGCGGCGTGGCGGCCAACTCCTACCTTCGCGCCCGGCTGGCGGAACGGAAGGACCTCCGCTGCGTCTTCCCCCCCCTGGCCCTCTGCGGGGATAACGGCGCCATGATCGCCGGCCTGGGGTACCGCTGCATCATCCGGGGGGACCGCTCCCCCCTGAGCGTCACCGCCTCCGCCCGGGTGGCGGCCTTCAGGCGCCCCCAGCGGGGGGGGCAACGCGGGTAGCTTGACCGGGTTACTGTTTTGCGCGTCTTTCCTATGATCAGCCTCCCATCAGCGGCTTTTTCCCCTTTGTCAGGTTTTGCTTTGCCCGCTCGATCTCCTCAAGCCGCCGCCGCACACACCGGCTTCTTGCCCCCGGCAAAGCCTCCATGCCAGCCGGCCCCGGTAACCGCACCCCATAGCCGTACCCGCCCCAACGCGGAAAGGCAGGCCGCCGGATACCCCCGGAAAAACCGGCACGGGCCGGGAGGATCAGGCAGCGGGTATCCGGCGGCCTTACATGAGAGGGGCGAAGATCCGCAGCACATCCTGGAAAAAGCGCTGGAAGGTGTTCTTCGCGCAGTCTTCCAGGGTAATTTGC
>JAITRV010000175.1 GCA_031288215.1 Spirochaetaceae bacterium
AGGGGCGCAGCCTTCGGCCTGGACCGCCACCAGCCGGGGCAGTTTGTCCCCGATCCAGCCCATGCGGCGCATTTCCTTGAGGGCCTTGTAAATCCCGATAATCCCGACCCCTCCGCCGGTGGGATAGGCGATAAGATCCGGAAGGCGCCAGCCCAGTTGTTCCGCGATTTCATAGCCCATGGTCTTTTTGCCTTCGATGCGGTAGGGCTCCTTCAAGGTGCCGGCATCATACCAGCCGTGGGCCGGGATGGACCGGGCCAGAATTTTCCCGCAGTCGCTGATAAGCCCCCGGACCAGATGAACCTGCGCTCCGGCGGCCGCGCATTCGGTCCGGGTGATGCGGGGCGCATCTTCGGGCATCAGGATATGGGCCGCGATACCCGCCCGGGCGGCATAGGCGGCCCAGGCCGCGCCGGCGTTGCCGTTGGTGGGCATGGCCACATCCCGAACCCCCAGTTCCTTGGCCTTGGATATCCCCACCGCCGCGCCCCGGGCCTTGAAGGTCCCCGTGGGAATAATGCCCTCGTCCTTCATATACAATTTCCCGAAGGCGTATTTTGGGGCGATGGCAACAAGAGGCGTGAGGGGCGTAAACCCTTCTCCCAGGGAAACGATATTTCCCTCCTCCAGCACCGGCAGCAGTTCCCGGTAACGCCACAACGTTGCCGGGCGCTTTTGGATGGTCCCGGGCTCCACGATTTGGGCCGCCCGATCCAGGTCATACTCGGCCAGCAGGGGAGATCCGCACCGACAGAGGTGTTGAATCTCCCGATAATCGTAGGATTTTCTACATTTCGGACAAACAAGGGCGGTAATACAACTCTGGGTATTCATAGATTTCTATTATAACCAGGGGCTGATGAAAAAGTCAATTCCCATATATCCCATAGATTTAATATCAATCGGTAATCCCCCCGGTTTGCCGGGGAATTGGCATACGGAATATCAGCGTCAGTATCATCGGGAACGTGGTGAAATCGCGGCATCGAACCGCAGGTTCGCGGTATGGGGGAAACGGGACATAAAAACGGCGAAACGGCTGAGGAGGAGGATAAAACGGCTTGGGATAAGCTATGATCGGATAGCGATTGATGGGCGGGAAAGCTTTCCGGCACCATTTAAAGAAGATGCTTGTTGAAGATGCGCAGGGCGTACAGCCGGTGATAAACAGCACTTCGTTCAGAATAGTTGCTTTTTCTTTCCGTTTCGCGTTATGATAGCGGGAACGGTATCCGGCAATGACCTTTTGTTTTTCTTTCATGGATAACCCCCTATTGACCTCCGGGAGCTGATACTCCCGGATAGTCTGCCTTGATTTGGGTTACATTTTCAATGAGGCAATGCGGGGGCTTGTCATAGGTTCCCGGTTATGATAAACTGGACCCACGATTGCCCGTGGGCAGTCGTGGGGGATAGGCATGAAGCAGCATGTAGTGTCGGTCTTGGTGGAAAACCGGTCGGGCACCCTGAGCCGGGTTTCCGGCCTTTTCAGCCGCCGGGGCTTTAATATCGACAGCCTCACCGTCGGGGAAACCGAGGACCCCTCGGTCTCCCGGATGACTATTGCGGTTACCGGCGCGGCTCCGGTGCTTGAACAGATCGTAAAACAGCTCAGCAAACTCGTGGATGTGATCGCGGTCCGGGAAATAGAAAGCGCCGCCTGTATACGCCGGGAGATCATGCTGGTCAAGATCGCCGCCGATGAAAAATCCCGGCCCGCGGTTCTTGAGATCGCCGGCATTTTCCGTTCCCGGATCATCGATGTTTCCCCCACCACCATTACCGTTGAGGCCACCGGCGATATAGAAAAGTTGGACGGCCTCCTCCTGCTCCTGAGCCCCTACGGCATTCTGGAACTTGCCCGCACCGGCCTCGTCGCCCTGGAGCGGGGGGCCAAGGTGCTCAGCGTTGCCCCGGCCGCAACGGCTGAGGCAACTGCCCCGCTACCCCTTAGCATTAGTAAGTAACCGGCGATTGCGCGGTTGGATGAGGGCCCGGAAGGTTCCAAAAGTCCGCCGTAGGTCAATTACCGGATTTCTCAAAAAAACCTGGGGGGAACCCCAGGAAGCCGGGGTTTAACCCCGGGATGTATACAGGTAAAACCTGTAAGGAGGCAATTATGGCTATTATGTACTATGAAAAGGATTGCGACCTAGGGGCTCTCAAGGGGAAAACTATCGCGGTCATCGGCTTCGGTTCCCAGGGTCATGCCCATGCCCTCAACGCGAAGGAATCGGGCCTCAAGGTAATCGTGGGCCTCTACGAGGGTTCCCCCTCCTGGAAAAAGGCCGAGGCCGCGGGGCTTGAGGTAAAAACCGCGGCGGACGCGGCGGCGGCGGCGGACTTCATCATGATCCTCATCAACGATGAAAAACAGGCCGCCCTCTACCGGGATTCCATCAAAGGCGGCCTCAAAGCCGGCAAGACCCTGGCCTTTGCCCACGGCTTCAACATCCACTTCGGCCAGATTACGCCGCCGCCGGACATCAACGTGGTGATGATCGCCCCCAAGGGGCCGGGCCACACGGTCCGGGAGCAATACCAGGCCGGGGCCGGGGTGCCCTGCCTCATCGCGGTCCACCAGGACGCCACCGGGGACGCTAAGCGCCTCGGCCTGGCATACGCGGCGGCCATCGGCGGCGCCCGGGCGGGGGTGCTGGAGACCACCTTTAAGGAAGAGACCGAGACGGACCTCTTCGGGGAACAGGCGGTCCTCTGCGGCGGGGTTTCCGCCCTGATGAAGGCGGGCTACGAGGTGCTCGTGGAAGCGGGGTACCAGAGCGAGAGCGCCTATTTCGAGGTGATGCACGAGATGAAGCTGATCATCGACCTGGTGAACCGGGGGGGGCTGTCCTTCATGCGCTATTCCATCTCCGACACCGCCGAATACGGGGATTACATCACCGGCCCGAAGATCATCACCGAGGACACCAAGAACACCATGCGGCAGATTTTGAAGGAGATACAGAACGGCAAATTTGCCAAGGATTGGATCAGCGAAAACCAGGTGAACCGGCCTTTCTTCAACCGGATGAGGGCCATCGAAGCCCAGCACCCCATTGAGCAGGTGGGGAAGGAACTCCGTTCCATGATGGGCTGGCTTCAGAAACCAAGCAGATAGCCCCGCTTAGGTGGGGGGTGCGGGGGCAGCGCTCCCGCTGAAGGGACGGAGGCCCCCCGGACCCCCCGCCTAACGGGGAAGGAGAAACTGAGATGACAAACGACGAAACGATTCGCAGGATCGTGATATTTGATACCACCCTTCGGGATGGGGAACAGGCTCCGGGGTGCAGCATGAACCCCCAGGAAAAGCTGGAAGTGGCCCGGCGGCTGGAAAAGCTCGGGGTAGACGTCATGGAAGCGGGATTCCCCGCGTCGAGCCCCGGGGACCTGGAATCGGTAAAGACCATCGCGGGGATCGTCAAGGATTGTACCGTGGCGGCCCTTTGCCGCTGCGCGGAGAAGGACATCGACGCCGGCCGGGAGGCCCTGGTCAAGGCGGCCCGGCCCCGGATCCACCTGTTCCTGGCCACGTCCCCCATCCACATGGAGTACAAGCTCAAGATGACGCCGGATCAGGTGGTGGAACGGGCGGTCTCGGCGGTGAAGTACGCGAAGGCGTTCTGTTCCGACCTGGAGTTTTCCGCCGAGGACGCCTCCCGGAGCGACCCTGACTTTGTGTGCCGGGTCTTCGGAGCGGTCATCGCGGCGGGGGCCACCACGCTGAACATCCCCGACACCGTCGGCTACGCGATTCCGGAGGAATTCGGCCGCTTTGTCCGGTACATCAAGGAGCATACCCCCGCCGCGGAGAAGGCGAAGTTTTCCGTCCACGTCCACAACGACTTGGGCCTCGCGGTGGCCAACAGCCTCGCGGCCATTGAAGCCGGGGCGGACCAGGTGGAGTGTACGATAAACGGCATCGGTGAACGGGCGGGGAACGCCTCCCTGGAGGAGATCGTCATGGCCCTCCGGGTGCGGCGGGACTACCTCAAGGCGGATACCCGGATAGACACCACCCAGATCTACGGCACCAGCCGCCTCGTGACCCAGGTGACGGGGGTCAAGGTCCAGCCCAACAAGGCCGTCGTGGGGGAGAACGCCTTTGCCCACGAGGCGGGAATCCACCAGCACGGGGTCCTGGCGAACCCCGCCACCTACGAAATCATGACCCCCGAATCGGTGGGGATCTCCAAAAACCAGATGGTTCTGGGGAAACATTCGGGCCGCCACGCCTTTGAGGATCGCCTCAGGGATATGGGCTTCATCGTCGATCCCCAAACCCTGGATGCGATCTTTGCGGAATTTAAGGCCCTGGCGGATAAGAAGAAGGTGGTCGGCGACCGGGACATCGAAGCCCTGGTGATGGGCGCCGCCGCCTCGGTGCCGGAAACCTGGAAGCTCGAACACTGGGCGGTGAACACCGGTTCCGCCCTGGGGGCCAGCGGCACCATCCGCCTTCGGCACCGGAACGGGGAATACCACCAGCGGGTCTCCATGGGAAACGGGCCCATCGACGCGATGTTCAAGGTTATCAACCGTATCACCGGCAAGGAGCCGGACCTGGAACTGTACGAGATTGGGGCCGTTACCGACGGTTCCGCCTCCCAGGGAGAAGCCATGGTGAAGATCGCCCTGGGGGGCCGGCGCTGGAACGGCCGGGGGGTTTCCACCGATGTGGTGGAGGCCTCGATAAAGGCCTATATCGCGGCGCTCAACGCCATGGAATGGGAGTTGAGCGCCGTCAGGTCTCAGGATCAATGAGGAGTTAAGCATGGGGGATAACAGCGTTTACCCGTCAAAGGGGGGTGAAGGCCTCCCGGAGCCCCCCTTTGATGGGGCGGGCATCGAGATTCTCGACACCACCTTGCGCGACGGCGCCCAAGGCGAAGGGATCACCTTTTCCGTGCAGGACAAACTGGCGGTGGTCCGGGCCCTGGACGACCTGGGGGTGACGTGGATCGAGGCGGGGAATCCCGGGAGCAATCCTAAGGATGCGGAATTTTTCAGCCTCGCCGGCAAGCTCCATCTGGCGCGGAGCCGGCTTTGCGCCTTCGGGCCCACCCGGAAGCCGGGAACCGCCGCCTCACAGGACGGCCAGATCCGCAGCCTCCTGGAGGCCGCCACCGAGGCGGTTACGATCTTCGGGAAAAGCTGGGACCTCCACGTGGCCGAGGTGCTCCGGGTTTCCCCGGAGGAAAACCTCGCCATGATTGCCGAGACCGTGGCCCTGCTCAAGGCCGAGGGCCGGAGGGTTTTTTACGACGCGGAGCACTTTTTCGACGGCTGGAAGGCCAACGCCGGCTACGCCCTCGCCACGGTTAGGACGGCCCTGGAAGCCGGGGCGGACGCCGTCGTCCTCTGCGACACCAACGGCGGCTCCTTTCCCGAGGACATTGCCCGGGGCGCCGCGGCGGTCATGGCCGCGATCAAGGCCGTTATCGGGGACGGCCCCTTTCAGGGGGGGAGCGGAAGCCCTCAAGGCTGGAGCGTGGGGGGGGCGGACGGGACGGCGGCGGAGGGCGGGGGAAGGTATGGAAACAGCCCCCCCTCCTCCCTTCTTCCTTCCGTTATCCTTGGAATCCATACCCACGACGATATGGGGCTGGCGATTGCCAACGCCCTGGCGGCGGTGCGGGCGGGGTGCCGTCATGTGCAGGGGACCCTGGTGGGCTTTGGGGAACGCTGCGGAAACACGAGCCTTGCGGCGCTGATTCCCAGCCTGGAATTCAAGCTGGGCCTTCGCTGTCTGCCGGCGGGGAAGCCGGCCCTGCTTGCCGAGACGACCCGGCGGGTGGCGGAGATTACCAATATTACCGTTCCCGGCGCCATGCCCTATGTGGGTTCCAGCGCTTTTTCCCACAAGGGGGGGATGCACACCGATGCCGTCCTCAAGGTGCGGCGGTCCTTTGAGCACATCGACCCCGCGTTGGTGGGGAATAACCGGCACCTTCTCCTGAGCGAGGTGGGGGGGCGGGCTGCCGTGGCTGAGCGGGCGAAGAAGATCGACCCGTCGTTTACCAAGGACCATCCGGTTACGGCGGCGGTGGCGGAGAAGCTCAAAGCCCTGGAGGCGGAGGGCTGGGCTTTTGAAGGGGCCGACGCCAGCTTTGAACTCCTGGTCCGCCGGGAATTGGGCCGGCATACGGGCCGCGCCGAAGAACGGCCTCTTTTCACGATTCTCGCCTATCGGGTGGTGAGCGAACACCCCACGGGGGAAACGATTGCCTGTTCCCACGCTTGGGTCAAGGTTCTGGTGGAGGGGCAGGAGGAGATCGCCGCCGCCGAGGGGAACGGCCCGGTGAACGCCCTGGACTGCGCCCTCCGGCGGGCCCTGGCGCGCTTCTACCCGGAACTGGAGCGGGTCCGGCTGTCGGACTACAAGGTCCGGGTCATCGACGGCGTCTCCGCTACCGCCGCCAAGGTCCGGGTCCTCATCGAATCCACCGACGCCGTGAACACCTGGAGTACCCTGGGGGTTTCCGAGGACATCATCGACGCGAGCCGCGCCGCCCTGGTGGATTCCATTGAGTATAAACTCATCGCCGACAAGGAAGCATTGAAACGCTAAGTCAAATCGAACCAAAGGTTCGCGAACCGAAGGTTTGCGAACCTTCGGTTCGCCGTAAAAGAAGCGGGGAGGGGGATGCGGTGTGGTCCGCATCCCCCTCCCCGGCTGGTTTACCGGCGGGGAAATGCCGGTGTTGGCGGGTTAGGGAAGGAGGCTACTGCGCCTTCCAGCCGCCCGCGCTGCTGCCAAGCGTAGCGTCCCACTTGTAGATCCCTCCCAAGCTGTTGACGGCTTCCTTCGTGGAGGAGGCGCTGTAGAAGTTATGAGGTTGGTTGCTGATATCAGTGGGGCAGGTCATATCCGTCGCCCATATATCAATCCAACTATTCACGACAATCGTGGCGTTGTTCTCTCCCAGGAGGCCGGGTTTGCCCGTATCAACCACCAGGCCCAATACCACTTGAGGAGAATTCCTGTTAGCCCCGATGGTGAGTGTCCTGCCGGCCTTGATAGTACAGGGCGTCCCCCCGGTTAAAAAGAAGGTTTTGTTTATGGTAGCGTTACCGTCAAGTACGTAACCGGATGCATTGTTGCTAAAGGTTCCGCTTGTGAGCTGCAGCCGTGCGGTGGTATCACCGCTGCCGCCGATAACCAGATCGTCGTCGTCATCATCTCCGCCGACGTAGGCTTTCGCGCCCGGTTCGAAGACATATTTTCCGTCGCTGTCTCCGCCTCCCCAGAGAGAGCCGCCGCTTGCTTTCAGGTCATATGAGGTGCCGCCGCTCTTGATGCTTATCGTGCCATTCAGGTCGCCGCTTGCCCCACTCGCGATGGTGAACGTACCGGCCACTTCGATTTTCCCGCCTGCCGCTACGTTAACCACGCTGGATGCCGCCGCCGTGAGTTCGCCCGCCACGCTGATGCTGCCGGTCGCGGCTATCGCCAACGTCGAACTCGCCTCCACACTGGCGGTATCGTTAATGACCGCAGTTTTTTCAAAGGTAACATTGGCGTTGAAATCGGTTTCGTCATTGAAGGTGGTTTCGCCCTTGAAGGTCACGGCGGTGCTAATCGTGGTTTCACCGCCGAAGGTGGCCGCGCCGGTGACGGTAACAGAGCCTGATCCGGCAAGCGTCAGGTCGCCGCTTGCGTTAATGGCATTCAGCGATGCACTGGCCGGCAGAGTTACCGATGTCGTTGCCGACCCGGTAGTCAGGGTCGCGGCTGAAAGGTCAAGGCCGGTATTCCCGCCCAGGTTAACCGTTCCCGTAACGACCAACTCTCCGGCGACCGCAACCTTTGCGGCGGCGGGAATGGTGTTGCTGTTTTCCAGCTTCACTGCGCCCGTTACATAGAGGGTTCCTGATCCGGAGAGGCCGGCAAGCTGGGCAGCGGTAAGGGTGCCGTCAAACGTTACATCGTCTCCCTGAGCGATCTTATCCGTGATCTCATCGACCGAAGTCACCACCTCAGGAACTGTCGCCCCGTTCTCATTTACCGCATCAGTGTCCACACGGCTTCCCGTAAGAAATTTAATACCATTCTTCAGGGCAAGTTGAGCGGTTCCGGTACGGGTAATAGCAGCCTTTGATGCTATAATGGTGAAGTTCGCCGCACTAGCATCGATGCTTACCGGAACCTGAATTTGGATCGTGACGTTTTTGAGGTCAAGCTTTGAGAAGTTATCACCCGCAGGATTCGTTATCTCAATTTCAGTTACAATAGCTCTTTCAGCGCCCCCTTTAAATACGATGGGGGTGTCGCCGAGATTTACATAATCCTGCAACTCCTTTGCGGAAACCTTGGCATGGATAATCTCCCTCACCTTATCGCCGCCGC
>JAITRV010000193.1 GCA_031288215.1 Spirochaetaceae bacterium
ACTTTCTCAAAGGTAAGCCCTTCTCCCAGGGGGGGCGGGGGCGCTAATGTCTCATGCGATGTTCCCATATATGGCTCCTTATGAAAAGTATACCGCTTTCGGATGCCTGGGACAAGGGATTGGCACAAAGCTCCCCGATCCGCTATAATAAGCCGTTCCAAATCTTCACCTCAAAGGGGATAGAGCGGTGATTCAAATCAGTATTGTGTTCTTGGCGGCTTTTTTGGCATTGATGACCGGCGTGGGAATCTGGGGGATGCGGAAAACCAAAACCCTGGGGGACTTTTTCCTGGGAGGCCGGAGCATGGGGCCCTGGGTCTCCGCGGTGGCCTACGGCACCTCCTACTTTTCCGCGGTGATCTTCATCGGTTTTGCCGGGGCCCAGGGCTGGCAGTTCGGCCTCAACGCCCTGTGGATAGCCCTGGGGAACGCCCTGATCGGCTCCTGCGCGGCATGGCTCGTCCTGGCCCGGCGGACCCGGCGGATGACCCAGAACCTGGACGCCATGACCATGCCGGAATTCCTCCAGGAACGCTACGGGGCGAAACACCTCAAGCCCGTGGCGGCCTCGGTGATCTTCTTCTTCCTCCTCCCCTATTCCGCTTCGGTGTTCAAGGGCCTGGGGCACCTCTTCGAGGCGGTCTTCCACATCCCCTACGACGCGGCCCTCCTCATCATGATCGCCTTTACCGGGATCTACCTCATCCTGGGGGGCTATTTCGCCATCGCCATCACCGACTTCATCCAGGGGATCATCATGTTCTGCGGCGCCGCGGCGATGATCGCGGTCCTCACCGGCCAGGGAGGGGGCCTCGCGGCCATGCTGGGGAAAACCCTGGAAAACTATCAGGTCCACGTCCCCCCCTCGGCCCAGCCCAGCCTCATCACCGTGCTCTCCCTGGTATTTATGACCAGCTTCGGAACCTGGGGGCTCCCCCAGATGACCCAGAAATTCTACGCCATCAAGAACGAGGCGGTGATCTCCCGGGCGGCGGCGGTTACCACGGTCTTCGCCCTGATGATAGGCGTCTCCGCCTACCTGACCGGCGCCTACGCCCACGTGTTCTTTGACCTCACCACGGTTCCCCGCGGCGAATCCGGGGCCATCCTCTACGATTCGATAGTCCCCACCCTGCTGACCGACCGGTTCACCGGGAACCTCCAACTCCTGCTGGCGCTGATCCTCCTCCTGGTACTCTCCGCCTCCATGTCCACCCTTTCCTCCCTGGTGCTGGTGTCCTCCTCCTCGGTGGCCATCGACCTCTACCCCTCCCGGATCGAGGCAAAAACCGGCAAGGACCGGTCGGTGGCGATGATGCGGCTCCTTTCGGCCCTTTTCATCATCGTCTCCTATTTTATCTCCCGCTTCCAATTCGGCTTTATCGTCACCCTCATGTCCCTCAGTTGGGGGGTCGTCTCCGGGGCCTTCGCCGCCCCCTACATCCTGGGCCTCTACAGCCGGGGCATCACCAAAGCCGCCGCCTACAGCGGCCTCATTTCCGGCCTGGCCGTCGAAATCATCCTCTTCTTCGTCCTGGGCGCCGCCCGTTCCCCCCTGGCCGCGTCCCTGGCGATCCTGGTCCCCTTCATCGTGGTCCCCCTGGTCTCCCGGTTTACCGCCCTTCCGGACAAGGCCCTGCTGGATAAGGCCTTCGAGGGGATTTAGGGACCGGTACAAATCGGGGCGCATCCCCGCCGGCCTGCCCCATGGGCAGCCGGCGGGGACCGGGCTATCCGCTCTTATACTTTGTACCGGCCCCCTCGGGGATGCTTCGCCGCGCCTGCCGCGCCGGTACAAAGTATACCGCTCCTATCCCTTGCGCACTCCCGGCGGGGGCCGCTCCTGCCTCGCCGATGAATTGAAGGACGGGCGGGAAATATGGTATACTGACACACGGAGAGAGGAGGATGCTATGTCAACGGCAATGCTCGAAGAAGGAAACGAAAAGAAACATACCTATGCGGATTATTGCGCCTGGGATACGGAGAAACGCTACGAACTCATCAACGGGGAGGCATGGATGATGTCCGCCCCCGGTGTGATCCATCAAACGATAAGCAGGGAACTCTTGGGGCAATTTTGGAATTTTCTCAAGGGGAAGCCCTGCCGCGTCTTTGCGGCGCCCCTGGACGTGCGGCTCTTTCCCCGGGAGGATGACGGGGACGATACGGTCCTCCAGCCGGATCTCCTGGTAGTCTGCGACGGGGAAAAGCTCGCCGACGGGCGTTCCTGCCGGGGCGCGCCGGACCTGGTGGCGGAGATCCTCTCCTCCTCAAATACCTGGAAGTACCTTTCCCTCAAGTTTCAGCTTTACCTCAAGGCCGGGGTACGGGAATACTGGCTTATCGAGCCGGAAACCAGGATCATTCAGGTGCATCTGCTCAAAGAGGGCGAGCCGGACTGTTACCTCAGCAGGGTTTACCGGGACCCGCAATTCCTGGAGGTGAGCGTGCTTCCGGGCCTGACGATAGACGCGGCCGGCATCCGGAGGGCGTCATGAGCGCCGCCGGAAAAGAGGCCGCGGTCCTCCTGGGGGACGAGGCGGTGGCCCTGGGCTGCCTCCATGCGGGGATAAGCGCCGCCTACGGGTATCCCGGCACCCCCTCGACGGAGATCCTGGAATACCTCATCGCCGCCTTTAAAGGGCAGGCCGATGCCGGGGAGCCTGCCCCCCCTGCCCGGTGGTGCGTCAACGAGAAGACCGCCCTGGAAGCGGCCCTGGGGGTCTCCTTTGCGGGGCGGCGTTCCGTGGTTACCATGAAACACGTGGGCCTCAACGTGGCCTCGGACCCCTTCATCAACGGGGCCCTCCTGGGGATCAAGGGGGGCCTCGTGGTCGCCGTGGCGGACGATCCGGGGATGCACAGCTCCCAGAACGAGCAGGACTCCCGGTTCTACGCGGCCTTTGCGGGCCTTCCCTGCCTGGAACCCCGCAGCCAGCAGGAGGCCTACGATATGACCCGGGAGGCCTTTGACATTTCCGAGGAATTCCACCTGCCGGTGCTGCTGCGCCTCACCACCCGGCTCTCCCACGCCCGCTCCGCCGTGATCGGCGCGGCGCCGCGCCGCGAGAACCCCCTTGCCAAGGCGGAGGACCGGCAGCACTGGATGCTCCTCCCCGGCTTTGCCCGGGAGAACTACCGCGCCCTCCTGGAAAAACAGGAGCGGCTCCTGGCCTGGTCCACGGCCC
This sequence comes from Spirochaetaceae bacterium, assembly GCA_031288215.1. Classification (GTDB taxonomy): domain Bacteria; phylum Spirochaetota; class Spirochaetia; order Treponematales; family Breznakiellaceae; genus JAIRMO01. The sequence continues at coordinate 3,192 of JAITRV010000193.1, forward strand.
ACGGCGCCAACCGGCTGGAAGCCGGCGGGGAGGACCGGAGCCTCGTGGTCCTCAGTTCCGGCCTCGGGGGGAACTACTACGAGGAGAACCTGGCGGACCTGGTGAAAAGCCGCGGCAGCGCGCCCCCCTGGCTTCACATCGGCGCCTATCCCCTGCCGGCGGCGTCCATCCGGGAACTGTGCCGGGGGGCGGGCCGGGTCCTGGTGATCGAGGAGGGGCAGCCCTTCATCGAGGAACGCCTCCGGGGGATCCTGCCGGCGGCCCTGGCCATTTCCGGCAGAGGGGACGGCGCCCTGCCGGCGACCGGGGAACTGGACCCCGACAAGGTGCGCCGGGCCCTGGGACTGCCCCCCCGGCCGGGGGTGGTCCTGCCGGATGCCGCGATCGGCGGGGAGGGCCTCGATCCCGCCCGCATCCCCGGCCGGCCTCCCCAGCTCTGCCAGGGCTGCCCCCACGGGGACAGCTACGAAACCATCCGGCGGGCTACGGCGGATCTCCCGTCGGTGGCGATCACCGCGGACATCGGCTGCTACTCCCTGGGGGCCATGCCCCCCTACGGGGTGCCCGAGACCATCGTCTGCATGGGGGCCTCCATCGGCATGGCCAAAGGCGCCGCCGAGGCGGGGATACGCCATGCGGTGGCGGTGATCGGGGACTCCACCTTCCTCCATTCGGGGATGACCGGCCTCATCGACGCGGTGAGGGCGGATCTTCCCATGACGGTGGTCATCCTGGACAACTCCATCGTGGCCATGACCGGCTGCCAGGAGACCATGGTCCCCTCGGAGGAACTCCCCTCCCTTATCCGGGGTCTGGGGGTCAAGGCCGAACACCTGGTGGTATTGGAGGCGAAGAAGCCCCTCCTGGAGGAAAACACCGCCCGGCTGCGGGCGGAGATCCGGTACCGGGGGCTTTCGGTGGTGATCTTCAAGCGGGAATGTCTTGAGGCCTTCAGGAAACGGAAATCGCATAACCGGTAAGCGCGGGCGG
>JAITRV010000269.1 GCA_031288215.1 Spirochaetaceae bacterium
ATTTTGAGGTTGTATTCGTTGTACCGGGGGCTGAAATGGATCAGGGCCAGCTTTTTGACCCTGGCGGCGGCGGCGATCCGGGCGGCCTGCTCGGCGGTCATGTGCTTCTTCTCCCGGGCGCTTTCCTCCAGGTCCCGTTCAAACATCCCCTCGCAGACAAAGAGATCCGATCCCTCCACCTCCGCGGCGATCTCCGGGAAACCCAGGGTATCGGTAACATAGGAGAATTTCCGCCCCGACCGGGACGGCCCCAGGACTTCCTCCGGGGTAACCTCGCGGCCGTCCGCCGCCCGGACGGTCTCCCCGGCCTGAAGCCGGGCCCAGAGGGGCCCCCGGGGGACATCCAGGGCAGCGGCCTTTTCCGGGTGGAATTCCCCGGGACGCCGCTCCTCCTCAAAGGCATAGCCCACGCAGGGCTTGGTGTGCCGCAGGGGAAAGGCCCGGACCCGGAAGCCGTCCCCCTGGTACACAATCCCCGGGGCGCTTATCTCCCGGACGATGATTTCGTAGTTCAGGTACATATCCAGGGTGCGGCGGTTGGTTTCGATGTATTCCGAGAGGCCCCGGGGGCCGATGATGTACAGGGGATCGTCCCGGTCCACCTGGGAGGAGAGCATCAGGATGCCGGGGATCCCCGTCACGTGATCCGCGTGGAGGTGGCTTACAAAAATAACGGAAATTTTCTTCCACCGGAGGTTCAGCCGCCGCAGGGAGACCTGGGTTCCCTCCCCGCCGTCAAAAAGAAAAAGCTCCCCCTCCCGCCGGAGCAGCACTGAGGTTAAATGGCGGCCCGGCAGGGGCATCATGCCCCCGCAGCCGAGGATAAAGGCTTCCAGATTCATCGTTTCTTCATACTCCACAAGAATTTCCGCAGGGATTCGGCGGCGGAAAAGAGGTTTTTTCGAAGGAAAAGGCATGTATAGTCCCAACTCCCGCTCCGGTGAATGATCCTGCCCCCGAAGCCGGTCTTGAAGCGGTAGAGCCCCGCCATGGGATGGGAAGGGTCCTCCCGGGGGGGGATGCCGTAGAGGTCGTATTCGGCGCAGCGCGCTTCCCGGGCGTCCCGCATGGCCCGCCACTGCAAGGCGTAGGGGGCCATGAGGTTCCGCTGGTGATTCGAGGAAGCGCCGTAGAGGTAGACCGCCCGGGGGGGCCGGAAAAGGGTGATGATGCCGGCGATGGCCTCCCCCTGGTAAAAGGCCAGGTAGAGCCGGACTTCCCCGCCGGCCCCTTCCCCGTCTTGCCCGGCAATCTGAGCTTGCTTTGCAATCTGAGCTTGCGTTGCAATCTGAGCTTGCTTTGCAAGCTTCCCGCAGTCAAAGAGGGCGCGGTAGTATTCCGCCCCGTGGATGGCGATGCCGTCCCGTTTGGCCGTCTCCCGGTACAGGGCGTAAAAGACTTCCAGGCCCGCCTCGTCCCGGCGTTCCACCGTGACCCCCTTCCGCGCCGCCAGTCCTATGTTGTACCGGGTCTTGGGCTTCATCCCCCGGAGGATCTCCTCCTCCGGGGCCTTCAGGTCCACCAGCACCGTATCCGGGGGCTGCACGTCCGCGGCGGCCCGGGTGAAGGGGGGGGGGAGCCGGGGCGGAGGCGTTTCGGGCCCCTCGGTGTACCAGGGGGGGTCAAAGCGGATGAAGGCCGTGTCCCGGGGCAGGAAGGGCCTCAGGGCCCGGGCCAGGAGCCGGAGAGCCTCGCCGCCCCCCCCTTGGGGGGCGACGGCTTCAAGCTCCTCCGGCAGTTCCGGGCCTCCGGGGACGTAGGCGAAGGAGAGGGCCGGCGCCAGGGGCCGCCAGAGGACGAGGAGGGAGGCCCGCCGGCCCTCCTCCCCCTCACCCCAGTCCGCCAGGAAGGGGTAGGCGGTCCAGCCGAAACGGGCCTTGAAGCCCCCCCAAAAGCCGGACTGGAGGAACGAGGAAGCGGCGTCGCAGGCGGAGAGTTCCCCGGGGATGAGGCGCAGGGCGGGAAAGGGAAAGGGTTGTCCACGAAGGACCATCAATGAACCTCGCCTGATCCGATGAGCCTGGTTTGGAGGGCCTTTCCCTGAATGGTCAGGAGGCGGCCCCCCGCCTTTACCTGGTAGTTTTCAACGGTCATGGGGACGGCGGAGAAGCTATCGATGTCGATTTCCTGGGGAGCCTCGCCGGCTTCCTCCCCGTCCAGGGCGACCCTGACGCCCGTGGGGGTGTCCCCCGCGTCCAGGACCTCCACCCGCTCGTTCCCCGCCTCGTCTTTGTCGGAGGCCGCCAGGAGCATCCCCCGGCTTTCCACCCCCCGGAGTTTTGCCGGTTTGAGGTTGTAAACCAGGAGGATGTGCTTGCCCAGGAGTTCTTCTTCTTTATAGAAGGGAACCAGGCCGGAAACGATGACCCGCTCCTCCCCGGCGATTTCCAGGGTTTCGATGTAGAGCTTGTCCGCCTTGGGGTGCCGCTCGATCTTGACAATCCGGGCGACCCTGATGTCCCAGCGGGGCTTTCCGTCCGGGTCCCGCGGCGGGACTCCTTCGGGGGCGGAGTCCGCTTTGATTGCAGGGGATCCGCCATCGGAACGGCCGGAATAGCGGACCCGGAGGTCCTGGATCAGGGAGTCCTCCAGGCGGGAAAAAAGGACCTCGCTGCGGATCCGGAGGGGGGCCTCAAGGGGCTTGCCGAGGTCCGCCCAGGAAAGCGCCGCCCCGGAGGGGCTTTCATAGGGGCCGTCTGAGCGGTTCCCGCCGGAAGCAGGCGCTTTGCTGCCCGCAAGGGAAACCCCTCCGGGGCCGAAAAAGGAGGCGATCCGTTCGGCGGCGGCGGGGATGTAGGGGTGAACCATGATCGCCAGGTCCCGGACCAGACGGCAGAGGTCGGCGATGAGGGCGGCGGCGGCGGGGGGGTCCTCCTGCCGCTTCTTCCAGGGTTCGCCGTCCTGGAAGGTCTTGTTGGCGAAGGAGGAGAGTTCAAAGATGGTCCTGAAGGCGTCCCGGAGTTCCGCCCGTTCCAGGTGTTCCGTGATCGCGGCCTCGAACTCCCGCACCCGCTCCCAGAAGGCCCCGCCTTCCGGATTCCCCGAGGGGACGACGCCGTCATAGTAGCGGCTCACGAAGGAGAGGGTCCGGTTCACCAGGTTGCCCAGGTTGCCGATGAGTTCCCCGTTGACCTTTTCCTGAAAATCCTTCCAGGTAAAGAGGGCGTCCGCTTTTTCCGGGCGGTTATAGAAGATATAGAAGCGCCACAGGTCCGCGTCGATGCCCGTATCCCTCACATCGGTGCCGAAGACCCCGACTCCCCGGGACTTGGAGAATTTCCCCCCCTCGTAATTCAGGTATTCGGTACTGGACATGTGGTGCAGCATGGTCCAGTTTTCCCCGGTGCCCAGGAGGCTGGAGGGGAAGATCACCGTATGGAAGGGGATATTGTCCTTTCCGATGAACTGAAAAAGGTCCACCTCGGCGGGATTCTTCCACCAGTCGTCCACGAAACGGCGCCAGTCCGCGGTTTTTTCGGCGCCGTAGTTCCCGGTGATGGAGATATAGCCGATGCACGCGTCGAACCAGACGTAGAAAACCTTGTTTTCGTAGCCCTCCTTGGGGACCGGGATGCCCCATTTCAGGTCCCGGGTGATGGCCCGTTCCCGCAGGCCGCCTTTGATCCATGCCTGGGTCATCTGGAGGGCGTTATGGGCCCAAAATCCCTTGACCGAGGCGTCCTTGAGCCAGCTTTCCAGGAGGTCCTTGAGTTTGGGGAGGTCCAGGTAGAGGTGTTTGGTGGATTTCAGCACCGGTTCGCAGCCGCAGCTCGCGCAGCGGGGTTCCTTGAGGTCCGTGGGGTCCAGGAGTTTGCCGCAGGCCTCGCACTGGTCCCCCCGGGCGTCGGGAGAGCCGCAGTGAGGGCAGGAGCCCCGGACATAGCGGTCCGCCAGGAAGCGGCCGCAGCGGTCGCAATGGAGCTGCTCGATGGTACGCTCCATAATATAGCCGCGCTCGTCGAGTTTTTTGAAGATCCCCTGGACAATTTCGGTCTGAATGGGGGTGGTGGTCCGGCCGAATATATCGAAGTCGATATTGAACCAGCGGTAAATATCCGCATGGA
>JAITRV010000023.1 GCA_031288215.1 Spirochaetaceae bacterium
AATTTCTTCATGCCTGCTCAGAGGCTTAAATCCAAAACCAGAGCAGGTTTCAGGGGGATTAAAGTCTATGATGAACCGCGAAGCCCGCTTCAACGGCTTATCGGCTGTGCGGAACTGCCACGGGAGTGTAAGGCTTCTCTTGAGGCGCGCTGTGCCATTTACAACCCCGTCGAACTTCAGCAGAATGTCAACAAAAGCTATCCTGCGTTTACGCCGGCGTCTCGCTCAGCCAAACCGTATCCAGACGCAGGAGCAAACATAGCTTCGGTTACATTTTCTAAATGAGGCATCCAGCCCTTCGGTTACATTTTAAAATGAGGCATTTCGTACGGCGCATTGCCTCAAAATTAATCTAGCCGAAAAGGGTCTGGTTCCTCAAATCCAAAACCTAGCCGAAGTCAGACCGCTTCGGCCTGACCTGCCTCCTGACACCTTACGAGGTTTTTTCGCCATAAAATTCGCACTTCAGAAAAAAATCCGCGTTCAGGCGGATTGAGCGCCTTCACCGTGTGCCCCTGCCCCAAGACCCAGCGAAGTACCTCCGGCATCTGGGTTGTGGTAAACTTCACGTACACCGATCCGTCCTCCCGCTGTTCTACGGTCTGGCTGTCATGCCATTGCCGTTCAAGGGCGAATGTCCCGATCTCGTTATCTATCAGCAGTTCCACCGTATAGGGCGTCCGGGATGAAGCGAATACCCCCATCGCTTTATCAAAATATTCATCAGCCTTGAAGCCTGCGGGAATAGTAAAATATTTGGTAATGTTCTAGACTTATTATTTGAAATTCATGCGTTTGTCCGTGTGGGTGGACCATAGGTCCGACGTGGTTAAATTTCTTTGGATCTATCGAGTCATTGGGAGTAACCAAGGTACCAAGACGATTATCTCATAAAAAAGTATGAAAAAAAGTAAATGCGGGAGCCCTGAAGTGGGACCCCCGGCGTGACTAAAGGCGAATAGGCGGAATTGCTCCCTGCTCCCGGTAATACTCAATATGCCAGAGCCAGAGGCCCTGGGGGGGAGCGGTGGGGCCGGCCCGGTTTCGGCCGGCGGAGGCGAGGAGGGCCCGGAACGCTTCCGGGGGGAGGCGGCGTTCCTCGTAGAAGAGGAGGGTGCCCACCAGGGAGCGCACCATTTTCCAAAGGAAGGCATTGGCCCGGATCTCGAAGATCAGCATATCCCCCTGAACGAAGAAGACCGCATGGGCAATATAGCGGTTTCGGGATTGGGAAGTGTCCCCGGCGGAGGCGAAGGGGGAACAGTCCATTTCCCCCCGAAGCAGCCGGGCATAGCTGTTGAGGAGATCCAGCCGGGGACGGCGCCGTACCCAGAGGCAGTACCGGAGTTCCTGGGGAAGGGCAGGGCGGCCGCAGATCAGCTGGTACCGGTAGGTCCTGTACCGGGCGTCGAAACGGGCGTGGAAGTCCCCGGCGGTTTCCCGGCTTTCCATGATCCGCACATCCCGGGGGAGGATACTGTTGAGGGCGGGGACAAACCGTTCCGCCGCCATGTTTTGAAGGGAGGTGTAAAAATTCGCCACCTGCCCCGCGGCATGAACCCCCGCATCGGTTCTTCCCGAACCGGTAAGGAGCACCCGGCCATGGTGGAGCTTTTCCAGGGCCGCCTCGATGGTTCCCTGAACCGTCCGCTGTTCCCCCGTTCCCCGGATCTGGCGCTGCCACCCTGAGAAATCGGTACCGTCATAGGCGATACGGAGGCGGATATTCCGAAGGGGCGGCGCCCCCCGGGGGCCTTCATTTTTCATTTGTCATTCGTCATTATCGTTCAGTTCTTTGCGGATGGTGTCGTAGAGATTCCGGGCGTGTTCCAGCAGGGGGCCGGGTTTGTTCTTGGAGGATTTTCCCAGGCCGAAGATCCGGGCGATGGTCCGCTTTGCCTCATCCAAGGCGGCGGCCCGGTAAACAGGATCCTCCCGGGGGCCGTATTTATACCGAAGCAGGGCCGAAAGGTAGAGGGCCCCCTCATAGGCGTAGTTTTTGTCCGTATCGGGGCCGAAGATCTTCAGGGCCGAGAGGCTTTCTTTTCCGGTCTGTTCCCGCCGGATAGCTTCGTTGTAGAAAAAATCGGCCTTCTTCTTGAAGAGTTCCGAGAGCCAATCGTAGTGTTGACCGGGATTCTTTTTATCCATATCCTCCAGAAGCCATCCTGTCCGGAGGGCGGCGATCCCCTGTTTGATGGTGGGAGAAAAGGCGGGGGGAAAAAAGTCATAACAGCGCAGGGCCAGGTACAGGGATGCGGTCCCTTCGGCCAAGCCCCGGGGACTATGAAAGTCCGGATTCGGGAAAATCCGTTCCGTATCGGCATAGCGTCTTTCCTGGTCCTGCTTTACCTTGGGCTTTGAATCCTCCGGCAGGTTCCGGAAATCGTTGTCCATAGAGGCGAACCAGCATTCCGGGCATACCGTCGCCTGATAGACCAGGGGGTAAACGTCCCCGTATTTTGCCGAGGGGACGTAGAGCCGGTGGAGTTCGTCGGTCAGGTCCCCGGCGTTGAGCCTGCCGCTGCCGGTGAGGAGTTCTTCCCGGTGAAAAGCGGTTTCACAGACCGGACAGACATATTCTTCTTTTGAGAGGAAGCTTATTTTGAGTTCCCGTTCTTCACTCATGATATTCCCCCTGAGGCTCCTTCAAGCATCACCAGGGCTATGGCATTGTCCTGTTCATGGGTGAGGGACACATGGACCCGCTCGGTCCCGCTCCGTTGCAGCGCCGCCAAGGCGGTCCCGAAAACATGGATTTCCGGCCGGCCGTTGTGCCGGTTCAGTACCATGATGTCCTTGAGGACTATCCCGGAGAGCCCCGTCCCCAGGGCCTTGCCGAAGGCTTCCTTGGCGGCAAACCGGGCCGCCAGGGAAAGGACCGCTTCCTTACCCCGATCCCGAACAACGGCAAGCTCCTCCGGGTGAAAGTACCGTTCCAGCAGACCCGGAATGGCCTGCCACCGTTCCAAACGATGGACATGCACCACGTCTATCCCTATACCGATGATCATGATCCCCCCATCATAGTGTATGTTTTCGGTTAATCACAACCGTAACTTCCGCGGGTTCTATCCGGCTCACGGTAAATTGGGGGGGGACCGTTACCGTTACCGGAACGGTATAGGACCCCTCTTCGGTAATACCGGAACAATCCAAACGCATGATACTTCCCTCGGGAATATAGTCCTCAAGCTCGTTCTGGCTTCCCTCCAGGCGTATGGTCCCCTCCTGTACCTCCGCCTCCGCGGTGAAGTCCTCCCCGAGGCCGCTTATCTCGATGGGAAGCTGGTCGATATTCCTGATGATAATTGCCGCCCGGACAAAGCCCCGGAATTCGGTGATCCCGCTCCCCCGGATTATGATCAGGGGGTCCCGGTTGAGGATCCGCACGCTGGCGGAAAAATCGGCGTTCCTGCCGCTGAGTTCCACATATTCGGTGTTCAGCTCCGTGATGCCGGTCATGAGCTTCAGGGGGCCTTCAATGGCCACCTGGGCGGGGTCCAGGGAATAGCTCACCAGTTCATAGCCGCTTTCCACATACCCCTGATACATCGGGGTAAGGGGAACATACTTGCTTACCTTATGATCCAGTTCCAGGGTGATCTCCAGGGGGTCCACCCCTATTTCCAGGGGATCCACCCCCATGGCGGTCCCCTGCTTCCGCACCTCCACCGGGGCGCGGTAGGAACCCGCCTCGGTGTACTTGGTCATATCCAGGTAGGGAACAATATCCTCCTCCACGATGGGGTAGATGCTGTTCGCATCCCCCCGGAGGGTTACCCGGATCATCCGGGGGTAGGAGTTGGAGGCGATGAGATCCCCGTTGGTTTCAATAACCAGGGGAACGGAAAAAAAACGCTCCTCCAGGGCGCTCATCCGGTGAAAAACAAAGAGTACAATGGCCAGAAAGACGGAAAGCACCTTGGCCGGCCAGTTGTTTACCGCCTTTACAAATAATTCTCTACTGTTCAACCAGGGCATCCTTTTTCTCCTCCACCGCTTCTTCCTGCGAGGCCTTCTGATCGGCCTCTCCGCCCCAGACTCCCCGGTCGAGGAGTTCCTTGAGTTTCCGCTGGGCCTCAATAGGGGAAAGGCCGTAGTAGAGCTTCGCGTCAAAGGCGATGGAGATGGCCCCGGTCTCTTCGGAAACCACCAGAATCACCGCGTCGGACTCCTCGGACATCCCCAGGGCCGCCCGGTGCCGGGTGCCGAAACTCTTCCGTATATCCTGCTGTTCCGAGAGGGGCAAGAAACAGCCCGCCGCGGCGATCTTGCCATTTTGAATGATCATGGCCCCGTCATGGAGGGGGCCGTCAAATTCAAATACCGTAACGATGAGGCTGGAAGAAATCTCCGCGTTCATCCTGGTTCCGGTATCAATGATGCTCTTGATGTTGATCCGCCGGGGAAAGACGATGAGGGCTCCCCGCCGCTGCTGGGAGAGGATTTCCGACGCGGTGATCGCCGCCTCAAGCTGACCCAGCCGGGGTTTGCTGTCCAGCCTGAAGAGATCCCCCTGGCCTATGCGGAGCATGATCTTCCGCAGTTCCGGCTGAAAAACAATGGCGATAGCGATAAAGAGTCCCGGGGCCAGGGCGTTCATGATCCACCGGAGGGTCGTGAGGTTGAGCAGTAAGGCCAAGCCGTAGACCAGGAGGACAAATCCCGCTCCCTTTATCAGCTGTATCGCCTGGGTCTTTACCAGAAGTTCATAGGCCTTGTAGATGAGAAAAGAGAGGATCGCAATATCGACGATGGGCCGTATCATATTGTATACCGCGTTTATCCGCTGTATCCATTCCATTTTTAACATCCTTCCTTAAATAACAGGAATCTACGACAGGATCCTTTCACCGGAGTACCCCCGGTGGAAGACCGGGCTCCGGCTCCTTTCGTATTCCGCCCCGGCGGCATCGGCGATCCCCGGGCCGTCCAGGCCCTGGCTGCGCAACAGTTCCTCCCGGGTTCCTTGGGGCATAAATCCATCCGGAACCCCCAGGACTAAAACCCGGGCGCTGCAGTTCTTCCTCAGGGCCAGGGCCGCGGCGTATTCCCCAAAGCCGCCGCGGCGGACCCCTTCTTCTATAAAGATAACCATTTCGTAGCGGTTGAGGATACCCTCCAGATAGGCATCGTCGACAGGTTTGATGAAACGGAGGTTGTAGAGGTCCGCCTCTATCCCCCGGGCATCGAGGATCTCCGCCGCCTCCAATGCCTGGGGATAGAGGCTTCCGGTGAAGGCCAGGCATAGGGGCCCCCCGCTTTGCCGGACCAGGACCCCCCGGCCCGGTTCCAGGGGGGCGGCACAGCGGTCCTCCCCGGGGAGGCAGGGGGCTTTAGGGTAGCGGATGACGCAGGGCCCCGGCTGGGTCAAGGCCCAGTCCAGCATGGCCGCCAGTTCGCCCCCCGTTGCCGGGGCCAGGATCGTCATGTGGGGGATACACCGCAAGAGGGCCAGGTCAAAGAGCCCCTGGTGGGTTTCCCCGTCGGCGCCGACGAAGCCGGACCGGTCCAGGGCAAAGATCACGGGAAGATTCTGGAGGGCCGTATCGTGGATGATCTGGTCCACGCTCCGCTGTATAAAAGTAGAATAGATACACACCACCGGCCGCAAGCCCTGGGCGGCCAGGGCCGCCGCAAAGGTTACGGCGTGTTCCTCGGCGATACCGGTATCAAAGAAACGCCGGGGGAATTCCCGCTTGAAGGGGCTCAGTCCCGTCCCCTTCTCCATGGCGGCGCATACCGCCACCACCCGGTGATCCCGCCGGCCCGCCTCCAGGATCGCCCGGCTCAGGGCATCGGTGAAACTCGGCTGCTTCCTATCCTTCGGGAGGCCGTCTTCCATGGCAAAGGAAGAAACCCCGTGGTAGGTGCCGGGATCGTCCTCGGCAAAGCCGTAGCCCTTCCCTTTCCGGGTGATAACATGGACCACCACCGGACGGTCCAGCTTCCGCACGTCCCTGAGGACCTGTTCCAGTTCCTGAATGTGGTGCCCCCGGATGGGGCCCACATACTCAAATCCCAGATCCACAAAGAAATTATCGCTGTAAAAGATGGCCTTTATCGCCCGCTTGAGCCGGACTATTCCGTTATAGGCCCCCTCTCCGATCCCGGGGATCCGTTTCACCAGGGAATCGAATTTTCGGCGGAACCACTGGTAACGGCCCTTCATGCTGAGGCGGCTCAGGTACTTGGAAAGCCCCCCCACGTTGGGGCCGATGGACATCTTATTGTCGTTGAGGATCACCACCAGGGGCAAACCCAATTGCCCCGCATGGGAAAGGGCCTCATAGGCCAGGCCCCCGGTAAGGGCCCCGTCTCCGATGACCGCCACCGTCCGATGGGCGCCCCCCCGAAGCCGTTCCCCCGCGAGCAGGCCCAAGGCGGCGGAAATGGAGGTGGAGGCATGGCCCGTATCAAAGGCATCGTGGGGGCTTTCCTCCCGTTTGGGGAAGCCCGCGATACCCCCGGCCTGCCGGAGGGTGGGAAAAACCCCAAAACGGCCGGTTAAGAGTTTATGGGCATAGCACTGGTGACCAACGTCCCAGACTATCTTATCCCGGGGAGAATCAAATACCCGATGGAGGGCGATGGCAAGTTCCACCACCCCCAGATTTGAGGCCAGATGGCCGCCGTTACGGCTGACGGCGGCCATGATTTCATCCCGAATCTCAGCGGCTAAACGGCTCAATTCACCGTAATTTAAAGCCGCCAGATCCTGAGGTTCATGGATTCGTGCTAAAAGGGATATAGGTTCATGCATAACATATCATTCGGATCCGACCGCCCCTCAACCGCTTTCTTCCATACAGGATGGATCGGAGCCTCATTGGCAATACCCTCTTCTGTACCCCTCCCGGCTATGGGGGTAAAAACCCTTCATCGTCTATTTGTTCTTGTGCCGGTTCTTTCTGAGTTTCTTCTTCCGTTTATGGGTTGCAATCTTCCGTAGTTTGCGTTTTCTTCCGCAGGGCACTTCAGAGTCTCCTTTACCGCAAAAAATAATCCCTCTTCCGCCAATTCGACGGATAGCATAGGGTATCGAAAGTATGCAGCACTATACGGAAAAGGTCAAGTGCTGCCGGAACAAAATATGCCGCCGGGCAGGGCGCCTATTCCCGAATATCCTCTATCTCCGCTCCGGGGATGCTCCGGGCGATGGCCTCCGCGTCGGCCAGGCTGATGCCGGCGATCCGGTAGGTCCCCCGGCGGTGGGAGAGGTCGTCCCCCTCGAAGGACACAAAGGAGACGATGTTGCCCCCCTTTTCGGCCACGGCCCCGGCGAAACGGGCAAGTTCCCCGGGGCGTTCGGTCATGTTGACGGTGATCCTGACCCCGGGGTGGCGGACCCCGAAGGCGTCTACAAAAACCCGGAAAAGGTCCGTGGAGGTGATGATCCCCACCAGCAGGGGCCCCCGCATCACCGGCAGGCAGGAGATGGCCTTGTCGGCCATAATCCGGGCGGCCTCTTCCACCACCTCGGTTTCGTCTACGGTAATGATGTTCCGCTCCATGATCTTTTCGACCGTGAGTTTGGTCATAAGATAGCTGATCTCATACATATCCAGGCTCGTTGCCGGAGAGGGGCCGGCAGTGCGGATGTCTTTTTTTGTTATGATTCCTATCAGGCGGTTCGCCCTGTCCAGGACGGGGAGTTTACCGATATGTTCCCGCTCCATCAGGGAACGGGCCTCGTTCACCGGCATATCGGGGTGAATAAAAATGGGATTTTTCGTCATAACCCGGCTCATGATCATGATGCTACCTCCTATCGTTCAGGAATGGACGGGAAGGGACGTTACGGGGTGGGCGCCCCGTTTTTCTTTCCCCGGATCACTATTACTATATTATGAACCGCCGGAAATAGCAAATTATTTTTTACGATATATCTTTACTATAATATTTTTCTATAAAATCTCTCTAAAAAAATCTCTCTAAAAAATACAGGAGCATACAGAAAGTGATTCAGGAGGTGATTATGAAAGATGCCGCATTTTTCACGTTTCCGCTTGCCAACCCATGGGTTTGTCGTATATATTATACTCAATATACCATTCATTAATATTGAATGAACGGTATAGAAAATTGATGGAGAGGTATGTATGCAGAAATACATTTGTGATTTATGCGGGTATGTCTACGATCCGGCCAAGGGAGATCCCGCGGCCGGGATTAAGCCGGGGACTCCCTTTGAAAAGCTTCCCGATAATTGGATCTGTCCAACCTGCGGAGCGGGGACGGATAGTTTCTCCCCCACCAAATAGGGACGGTATGCTGCCCCGGGGGGATTTTATCTTCACCATCGGTTACGACGGTCCCGCCGCGGTGGTAGACGGTCAGGCAAAGCGGCGGTACGGGTCCCTTTCCACCAGAGAATTGGCTGAAAAGGGGCTTTTTCGGGCCGCCTATTCGTCGGCCGTCTACGCCAGGGATAGGGGGGAGATAGAACTGGTAGCGGAACTCTACAACAAGGCGGCGGGAACTTCCTCTACCGCCGCCGCTTCCCTGGATCGCCTCTTCGGGGTATTTCCCGTAGAGGTAAAGCGCGTTATTATTCTATAAATCGCTGACAAGCCCCGATAGACTCTTGATATTATCTGCCTTCCATGATAGGGTATTCCTTACTTTAATTTTAAGGAAGTAATGATGAATACATTTTTCTTTTCCCTGCTTCTAGGAGGCGCCCAGGGGGGAGCCGCTGCTGAGGGGGGAGCCGGCGGGTTTATAACCACCATCGCGCCCTTTGTTTTGCTCATTGGGATTTTCTATTTTCTTATCATCCGTCCCCAGAACAAGAAACAGAAGGAGACCCAGCGGATGCTGGAGGCCCTGAAAAAAGGAGACCGGATCGTAACCATCGGGGGGGTTCACGGGATCATCCAAACCGTCAAGGAATCCACGGTAATCGTAAAGGTTGATGAGAATACCAAGATGGAATTCAGCCGGAGCGCTATCTCCACGGTGGTAACCGCCGCCAAGGCGGATAAGCCGGAAAAGATTGAAGAAAAGAAGGAAGATGCCGCCCCCGCAGGAGCTAAGGGGGAAGCGCTTAATGATACCAAGGATGCCTGATCCCCGGAAGGGTCGGGGTCTTAAAAAATGAATTATTTGGAGTAACGGCATGAGTAAGCGTTATCGGTTTATCATCATCCTGATAACCGTGGGTGTGTGTTTTGCCTTCCTTTTTCCCACCATTCGTTGGTATTATATGGTACCCAAGGAAGACAAAGCCCTCGCCCTGGGATCCCGGGAGCAGATTAAAATATATGCATCCCAAAAGGCCCTGGCGGATATGCAGGAACTGGTGGAAGCGGCCCGGGCAGGGGGTGAAGTGCCGGAACAGCTCGCCTTTTTAATCACCCAGGCAAAGAAGATCCGTAAGGAGATAAAGGCCGAGGCCTCTGCGAAATGGGATGCCCGGACGGTGATCTCCGTTTTCTCCGGGAGGGAGGAACTGCTTGAGGCCATCGAAAGCCGGTACCGGGATACGGTTTTTGACCTCAAGGACCTCCAGAAAAACGCGGTCCAACTGGGGCTGGACCTTTCCGGGGGGATGAGCATCGTCCTCCAGGCCAATCCCGATTCGCTGGAGGAGCGTCTGGGCCACCAGCTGACGGAATCCGAGCGGGAGGACGCCATCAACGGGGCCCTGGAGGTTCTCAACAGCCGGATTGACCGCTTCGGTCTGACCGAGCCGGTGATCCGCCGGCAGGGGGCGGACCAGATCTACGTGGAAATTCCCGGCGCCGCGGACCCGGAGCGGATCAATTCGATCATTATGGGCAAGGGAGGCTTGGCCTTTCATATCGTCGACCAGGGTGCGGCGGACGCCTTCAACGCCTATTACCAGCGGCACCCCACCACGACCTTTGACGGGGAGGGAAATCTCCTGGACCCGACCATCGTTCCCGCGGACGTGGTTATCCGGGGGGTCTACCGGAAGGATCAGTACGGGCTGGATGAATTTACCGGCTATACGGCGATCAAGAAAGAGGTGGGCCTGGACGGGAACCATATCCAGAGCGCCGTGGTGGAACGGAACACCCTGGACGGCAAGCCCGAGGTTACCTTTATCCTGGACAGCGAGGGGGGGGAGATCTTCTACCAGCTTACCTCCGCCCATATCCGGGAACCCCTGGCCATCGTATTGGACGACCGGGTTAAGTCCCAAGCCACCATCACCACCGCGATTCGGGAGTCGGTCCGCTTGACCGGATTTGCCCTGGAGGAAGCGGAAAACATCGCCCTGACCCTCAGAACCGCGGCATTGCCGGTGGAACTGGAGGTGATCAACCAGCAGGCCATCGGGGCTTCCATGGGGGAGGACACGATCCGCCAGGGAATGTTCGCCCTCCTGGGGGGGCTCTTGGCGGTGATGATCTTCATGCTGCTCTTCTATAAAACGGCGGGGATTAACGCGGTGATCGCCCAGATTCTCAATATCTACCTGATGTTCAGCGTCCTTTCGGCCTTTAACTTTACCCTGACCCTGCCGAGTATCGCCGGCTTTATCCTGACCATCGGGATGGCGGTGGATGCCAACGTGATCATCTTTGAACGGATGAAGGAGGAACTCCTCCTGGGGAAGAGCCGCAAAGCCGCGGTGGATGCGGGTTTCGACAAGGCCTTCTGGGCGATCATGGACTCCAACATTACCACCTTTATCGCCGCCCTGTTCCTCTCCCAACTCGGCTCCGGCCCCATCCAGGGCTTTGCGGTGAGTTTGGCCATCGGCGTATTTTCATCGGTCTTTACCGCCCTCTTTGTCTCCCGGCTTATCTTTGACTTTGGTACGGATGTGCTGGGAAGCAAACGGGTTTCCGTCAGTTGGAGGATCAAGGGATGAAGCGGGTTATACATTTTTCCAAGGGATTTTTCCCCGCGGCGATCTTTTCCGCCGTGTTGATAATTGCCGGTGTCCTGGCCTATGTCCTCCTGGGGGGCTTTAACCTGGGGGTTGATTTTCAGGCGGGGCTTATCCAGGAGGTCCAGTTCGCCCCTACCGCCTTCAGTCTGAGTTACCGGGGCCTGGGAAACGCCTCGGTTTCCATGGACCGGAACGGTCTCTACCTGGTCCTCTCCGGTTCCGGGGTAGAGGGGGTAACCTATTCCTTTCCTTATGGGGAGTATCCCACCATCGCCGCCCTGAGCTCCGCTTTGAGAGGCGCCGTAGAGGGGCTTGAGGTGGAGGAAAGCCCCGGGGTAGGGGCTGCCGGAAGCCGGACCCTGCTCCAGAGCGCCCAGGGAAACCCCCGGTTGAGTTCCGATCCCTATGGGATCCATTACCTGCCCCCGGGGGCCGCCCCCATTGACATCGCCGAGGTCCGATCGAGCCTGATCTCCCTGGGAACCGTATCGGTCCAGGTGTTGGGGGAACGGGCCGAGGAACGGCGGTTCATGATCCGTATCGACGATCAGGACTTGAACAGTACCGAGGGAGTCCCGGCGGAGAAGATCATCGCCGCCCTGGAAGCGAATTTCGGCGCGGGGGGGGTGGCGGTAACCCGGTCCGATTATGTGGGGGCCCGGTTCTCCAAACAGCTCACCGATCAGGCGGGGCTCCTCATGGGCTTGACCCTCCTCCTGATCCTGATCTATTCCTCTATCCGGTTTAAGCCCCAGTTTGCCGTGGGAGCGGTGCTGGCCATTGCCCACGATGCGCTGATCATGGTGGCCTTTGTCACCTGGACCAGGATGGAATTCAACACCACCACTATCGCGGCGATCCTCACCATCCTGGGGTATTCCATCAACGATACCATCGTCATCTTTGACCGGATTCGGGAGACCCGGCGGATCTATCCCGATGACCGCTTCGTGGATATTCTGGATCGGTCCCTCTCGGAAACCCTGGGCCGGACCATGATTACCACCCTGACGACCATGCTGGCGGTCTTAGCCCTCTTTGTCTTTACCACCAAGGCCCTGTATAGCGGCGATGTTCCCCTGAGCACGATGATCCGGGCGATCTTTACGGAGCACAACTCCATGAAGGATTTTGCCCTGGCCCTCCTGGTGGGAATGGTCTCCGGGGTCTATTCAACGATCTATATCGCTTCAGGGTTCACCCAGTTCTGGGAGCACATGGCCCGGAAGCGGGCGGCAAAGTCCAGGACCGTCAAGGCCGTACCCGCCAAGGCCTAGCGGGCCATGCCTCAGGTGATCCGGGCCCGGCTTATGGGCTTCTGCATGGGGGTACGCCGGGCGGTGGAGATGGCCATGGAAGCGGCGGAGGCCGGGGGGCGGGTATACACCCTGGGTCCCCTGATCCACAACCCCCAGGTCCTGGATTCCCTGGCAAATCTGGGGGTCGGTGTCCTGGAGGAAGAGGCCCTTTTAGGGCCCGCGCTTAATCAGGGGAAGCTCCGGGGGGCCACGGTCCTTATCCGGGCTCACGGGGTCAGTCCCGGCATAGAGGCGCGGCTTCGGGAAGCGGGGGCCTTCATCAAGGACGCCACCTGTCCCCGGGTCAAGGCAAACCAGATCAAGGCCCGGGCCCTGAGCGAAGGGGGCTGCCGGCTTTTTCTGGCCGGGGAAAAGCGCCACGCCGAGATAATCGGCATCCAGGGCTATGCCCCCTCCTGCCGGGTGGTGGCTGATCCCGTCGAGGCCGCCGAGGCTGCGGCGGAACTTTTCCGGGAAGCAGGCGGGGCGAGAACCGCCCTCCTGGGGCAGACCACCATGTCTGTCGAGGAGTACCGGGCCATAGGGGAGGAGATACGCCTGAAATTTCCTGACCTGGTCATGGTGGACGCCATCTGCGGGGCCAGCCGGGACCGCCAGGACGCCCTGACGGAACTCTGCGCCCAGGTGGAGGCGGTGATCATCGCCGGGGGCCGGGAAAGCGCCAATACCCGGCGGCTCCTCTCCATCGCCCAATCCCTGGGGAAGCCCGCCTGGCTCGCGGAAAGCGCCGACGATCTCATCGACGAGATAAGGGCCTATTCCCGAGTGGGCCTCAGCGCCGGGGCCTCAAGCCCTGATTGGGTCATTGAGGCCATTGAACGGCGCATTCAGTGCTTGGGGTAAACTGCTCCTTGTTACCGGTTACGTGCTCCTGCCCATCCGGGGCATTGAATATTTCCCCAAAACAGGCTACCATCCGGTTCTGAGGAGCGGCTTATCATGAAGGCGATTGAACTGGAAAAAGCCTTTGATCCCAAGGCTTTTGAAGACCGGATCTATGCGGTATGGAAGGATGCGGGGGCCTTTACCCCCCGGACGGACAAACATACCGGGGAAAACCCCTATGTCATCGTCATCCCCCCCCCAAACGTAACCGGGGTCCTCCATCTGGGGCACGCCCTCAATATGACCCTTCAGGATATCGTCATCCGCTTCCACCGTATGCGGGGGGAGCGCACCCTCTGGGTGCCCGGGACAGACCATGCGGGGATAGCCACCCAGAACGTGGTGGAACGGCGGCTCAAGGCCCAGGGGAAAAGCCGCCGCGACCTGGGCCGTTCCCGATTCGTGGAAGCCGTATGGGAGGTAAAGGCGGAACACCATGCCCTCATCTCCCGCCAGCTTGAGCGGATGGGGGCCAGCGTGGATTGGGATCGGGAGCGCTTCACCCTGGACGAGGGCCTTTCCCGGGCGGTGCGGGAGGTCTTCGTCAGCCTCTATGAGCGGGACCTCCTCTATAAGGGGAATTACCTCGTGAACTGGTGTACTTCCTGCGGGACCGCCCTCTCCGACGACGAGGTGGACCATGAGGACACGGCGGGGAAGCTCTACCATATCCGCTACCCCTTTGCGGAGGGGGAGGGCTTTCTGGAACTGGCCACCACCCGGCCTGAAACCATGCTGGCTGATACCGCCGTGGCGGTCCACCCCGAGGACGCCCGCTACCGGGACCTGGTGGGAAAGACGCTGCGCCTCCCCCTCACGGACCGGGAGATTCCCCTCATCGCCGACACCTATGTGGAAAAGGACTTCGGTACGGGGGTGGTGAAGATAACCCCCGCCCACGACCCCAATGACTGGGAAGTGGCAAAGCGGCATGGGCTTGGGGCAATCAATTTGCTTACCCCCGACGGGAGGCTGGGGGAGGCGGCGCCGGAAAAATACCGGGGGCTGCCGGTGAAGGCTGCCCGGGAAAAGGTCCTGGAAGACCTCAAGGCGGGGGGCTTTTATATCAAAGAAGCGGATATTACCCATGCGGTGGGCCACTGTTACCGCTGCCATACGGTGATAGAGCCCTTCCTGTCGGAGCAGTGGTTCGTCCGGATGAAGCCCCTGGCGGAAAAGGCCCTGGCCTCCTGGCAGCGGGGGGAAATCATCTTCTATCCCCGGAAATGGGAAAACACCTACCGGCACTGGCTCCTCCATATCCGGGACTGGTGCATCAGCCGGCAGCTCTGGTGGGGCCACCGGATCCCCGCGTGGGCCTGCGCTTCCTGCGGCCGCCTCACCGTTTCCCGGGAGGACCTCTCCGTATGCCCCCATTGCGGCTGTCCGGAGGTCGCCCAGGACCCGGACGTGCTGGACACCTGGTTCTCCAGTTGGCTCTGGCCCTTCAGCACCCTGGGCTGGCCCGAAGAAACCGGCGACCTCAAGGCCTTCTACCCCACCACCGCCCTCGTAACCGGTTATGACATCATCTTCTTCTGGGTCGCCCGGATGATCATGGCGGGCCTTGAGTTTACCGATCAGACCCCCTTTCGGGACATCTATATCCACGGCCTGCTCCGGGACAAACAGGGCCGGAAGATGAGCAAGAGCCTGGGGAACGGCCTGGACCCCCTGGAACTGGTGGACGAATTCGGCGCCGACGCCCTCAAATTCACCCTGGCCTTTATGTGCGCCCAGGGCCAGGATATCCTCGTGGACAAGGAATCCTTCAAGATGGGGTCAAAATTCGCCAACAAGATCTGGAACGCCAGCCGCTATATCCTCATGAACCTGGAGGGAAGGGCCCTCGTCAAAGACCCCGCCCTGCTCCCCGTGGATACCTGGCTTTACTCCCGGCTCAACCGGGCGGCCCGGATCATGGAGGAGGCCCTCGGCTCCTACCGGTACAACGACGCGGCCCAGACCGCCTACGAGTATTTCTGGAACGACTTCTGCGACTGGTACGTGGAGGCCGCGAAGCGCTCCATGAGGGAGGGGGACGATGCTGAAAGGGACCGGGCCGCCACCGTGCTCCTGGATATCCTCGCCGAATCCCTCCGCCTCCTCCATCCCCTCCTTCCCTTTGTAACCGAGGAGATCTATCAAAAGCTCCCCAATACCGAGGGCCTCCTCATCACCGCCCCCTATCCCCGATACCGCCAAGACCGGGACGCCCCGGAAACGGAGGACCGTTTCGACTGCCTGCGGGAACTGGTCCGGGCGGTACGGACCCTCCGAAGCGAATGTACCATCCCCCCCGACAAAAAGCTCCGGCTGCAGGTCCGCCCGGCGGCACAATACGCCCCCTTCCTGGAAGAACACGCCGCCCTCCTTGCCGGCCTCTGCGGGCTTTCAGACGGCGACGGAGCCGCCGGCCTTATCTTTGAGCACCCCGATAGCTTCGAGAAAAGCCCCTCCGGGGCCCCTGGCGTCATCGGGCTTGTGGGGAGGGGATTTGAGGCGTTTGTGTTTATTGGCGAGGCGGCGGATACGGCCTTCCTCAAGCAGAAATTTACCAAAGAGATAGAGAAGGACCGCTCTTTTATCGCGTCCCTTCAAAAGAAACTCTCCAACGAGAGCTTCGTAAAGAACGCTCCCCCGGAACTGGTGGAAGGGGAACGGGCCAAGCTGGAAACAAGCCGGCAGCGTATCGAGAAGCTCGAATCCTATATCCGGGACATGAGCTAAGGACCGAAGATGACCACGGAAGAGATGTTGAGGCTCAAAGGAACCTTCCTTGCCCCCTATATGCAGTTGGCCACCGCCCTGATCGGCAAAGTCCGGGAGGGCGGGGGAAATATGTTCCGCCACCAGCTCGACACCATGGCGACCCTGATCGATTACGGCTATATCGACTCGGTCCTCCTCAAAGCCTCGGTGGTCCACGACCTCCTGGAGGATGTCCCCGAGTTCAACCACAACCTGCTCCTCTCCATCGACTTTGAAAGCCCGGCGGTCTACGATCTGGTCCTGGAAGTAACCCGTTTTCCCGGGGAAACCAAGGGGGAATTCCTCACCCGGATCCTGGAGAACGGTTCCCGGCAGGCGAAGGTGCTCAAGGTGGCGGACCGGATCTCCAACATGATCTCGTTGGGCTTTGTGATCAACCGGGAATTTATCCACCGTTATACGGAAGAAACGGTGCGCTATATCTTCCCCATTGCCGAGGAGGTAGACCGGGCCATGCTTTCGGAACTTCACTCCCTGGTAAAATCCCGGCGGGAGTTCCTGGCCCTGATGGAATAGGCGGGAAGCCGGAGATGACCATACAGGAAGGGTTCAAAAAGATTGAGGTCTTCAAGAAGGTTAATCCCGCTTCAATAACGAATCTTCTGCCCTATGCCCGGTTGAGGAGTTTTCATAAAGGGGAAACCCTCTTTGTGGAGAAAGATGAAGGGGGCAGCCTCTTTTTTCTCGTTGACGGCATTGCCGCCCTGTATAAGCTCCACAGCAACGGCGATAAACGGACGGTCTTTATATATGGAGCCGGGGCACTGCTGAATGAGATGATCCTTGATTATAAGCCGGTTTCGATAAACGCCGAAGCCCTCAGGGATTCGCAGGTATTATGCCTGAATCGAAGCCGGTTTCTATCGGCCTGTGCCAGGGATTTCGGCCTCAGCAAAGCGGTGATGGATACGATGACCCTGCAAATCCGCCGCCTCTACCGGCTGATGAAAAATACCGCCCTCAACGTCCGGGGGGATAAACGCATCGTCGCCCGGCTCTGGAAATTATCCCGGGATTTTGGGCGTCTGACTCCCCGGGGCACGGAGATCGATTTCGATTTAACCATCACCCAGTTTGCGGAACTGCTGGGCGCCCAACGGGAGACCATATCCCGTCAGATACAGATCCTCTCGAAGCAGGGAATCATAATCCTTGATAAAAAACGGTTCATCATCCCTGACCGGGATAAGCTGTTACAGTATTTTAGTTCCCCTTCATGAATACATACCGGTAGGTATATAAAGCAGCCATCAAAAAAATATCATAAAACGTGATGATCCTCACAGAAGGCACAGCATTCTTGTGATACCATAGAAGAGATGGTCATGTCATTTCTGCACAGGTCCGCAGTGAAAAGTTTTTGAATAAGAAAAGGAGTGTATGTATGGAAACGAATCGGAGTAAAGGGAGCTTTTATGAAGCAATTGCCGAACTACCCATAGGGGCGGTCGCGTCGATGGTTGGTGCGGCAACGCTGTCAAATGTGTGGAACAGCTTAGGATACACCTGGATCCGCAACATTACTATGGGCTGTGCCGCAATTCTGTGGATTCTTGCGCTGGTGAAGATCATCGGTCATTTCCGGGTATTCAAAACGGAATATAAAAACGTAGTCCCCGCCAGCCTCTATGCGGTCTTCTTTATGCTGCTCATGATCCTCAGCGCATGGCTATACCAATGGATTCCTGAAATCGCAAAAGCGCTGTTTGTATGCGCGGTTCTGCTTGATGCCCTGCATATCATGATCTTCGTATTCCGTCATATCCTTAAGGGGGTCAAAATTGAGACCTTTGTCCCGAGTTGGTTTGTTACCTTTAACGGCATTATGGTATCCACCGTGGTGGGTCATACCTTTATACCGGGATTTTCACGGATCATCCTGTATTATGGGTTGACCGTATACTTCATCGGCATTCTGTTTATGATAATCCGGCTGGTAAAATATCCTCTGGGAACTCCTCTGCTGCATACGAAGGCAATAGTGCTTGCGCCGGTCAGTCTGTGCCTGGTCAGTTACCTCAATGTAGAACCGGAACCGGCGGTGGGGCTTATCCTTTTGCTGTACGGAATGCTCCTCCTCTCGCTCCTCTACATACTCCTCAAGATTCCCCGCTTTTTTTCCGTACCCTTTAATCCTGGTTTTGCCGGCTTGACCTTCCCTATGGCTATCGGCGCGGTGGCCTCTTTCCGGATGGCCGGGTGGCTTACTCATATCGGGTATGAAAACTGGGGCAGCCTCGTTCGGGATATTTTCGGGATACAGACCTATCTCACAACGGCGATCATCGCCTTTGTGATGTTTAACTTTCTACAAAGAGGTTATGCCCGCTGTGCCGGCCTGTTCACCAATACAAACGCCCTGCAGGCGTAGTACCACCAGGAGAAGACCGCCATGACAAAGATACAGACGACCTGTAATTATTGCTCCCTGGCCTGCAACGTGGATATGTATGTGGAAGATAACCGTATAACCCGTATCCTGCCCTCTAAAGCGTATCCGGTGAACCGGGGCTTTGCCTGCATTAAAGGGCTTTCTCTGGACAGGCAGGGGACCGTACAAGGGCCGCGCCCCTTGCCGAGGATCCGGCGGGCGGACGGGACAGCGGAATGGGTAAGCTGGGATGAAGGTCTCCGGTACTGTTCCGGCCGGATTCGGGACTTGCAGCATCAATACGGCCTTCAGAGTGTGGCCGCCATCAGCACCGGTCAGCTTACCCTTGAAGAGATGGCTTTGCTGGGGCACCTGTGCAGGGATTACCTCAAGATCCCCCTGGACGGCAATACCCGTCTCTGCATGGCGACTTCGGTGGTCGCCCATAAACAATCCTTTGGCTTTGACGCGCCTCCCTACACCCTGGCTGACATCGAGTCTTCGGATCTCCTCATATTTATCGGGGCTAATCCTGTGGTCGCCCATCCGGTCCTTTGGGACAGGGTACGGTTTAACGGCGGCCATGCCCATAAAATTATTGTCATCGACCCCCGCAGATCCGAGACCGCGGAGAATGCGGATGAATGGTACGGAATCAAGCCTAAAAGCGATCTGACCTTACTCTACACCCTGGCGAATGTACTCATCCGGAACAATTGGATTGACCAGGCTTATATTGACGCCCACACCGAGGGATTTCAGGATTTCCGCGGCCATGTGGCGGCCTTTACGCCGGAAAAGACCGAAGCCCTTACCGGCATATCCCCTGAAAGGCTTGAACATCTGGCGGCCCTGATCCATCAGGGGAAAGCGGTCTCCCTGTGGTGGACCATGGGGGTTAATCAGGGATACCAGGCAGTACGGACCGCCCAGGGTATCATTAATATCGCCTTGATGACCGGTAATATGGGGCGTCCCGGTACCGGGGCCAACTCCTTGACCGGTCAGGTGAACGCCATGGGGTCCCGGCTCTTTTCCAACACCGCGGGTTTATACGGCGGGGGAGATTACGATAATCCTGTCCGGAGGGAAGCGGTCTGCCGGGCCCTGCATTGCGATGATGCCATGCTGCCGCTGAAGCCGACCATACCTTACTCGGCAATCATTGAGGGGATCATTGCCGGGGATATCAAAGCCCTCTGGATACTCTGTACTAATCCCCGCCATTCCTGGACGAATAACGATACCTTCCGGCAGGCGGTTGAAAAACTGGATCTCTTTATTGTTCAGGATGTCTACGGGGATACCGACAGTTCGGCGATATGTGACGTGTTTCTGCCGGTATGTCCGGGGATAAAAAAAGAAGGCACCATGATCAATACCGAACGGCGGCTGTCCGCCCTGCGGCCGGTTTTACCCCGGGGGCCGGAGGAGCGGAATGATTTTGAGGTGATCCTCGCCATGGGTGAGGCCCTGGGCATGGGAAAAGCCCTTGACGGGTGGCGCAGTCCCCGGGAGGTTTTTGACCTGATGCGGGAATGTTCCCGGGGAATGCCCTGCGATATTACCGGAGTATCCTACGATGCCCTTCCGGAATCCAGCGGGATTCAATGGCCTTTTCCTGAAAAGGCCGGAGCCGGCTCAGACCAGCGCCGTCTTTTTGAGGATGGACGCTACTATACCCCCAACGGTAAGGCCCGATTCGTCTTTGAAGCGGTGGCGGAAAATCCGACCCCTTTGAGCGAAACCTATCCCTACTATCTGAATACCGGGAGAGGTTCGGTAGGGCAGTGGCATACCCAAACCCGTACCCGGGAAGTGATCTTTGTGGCGGATGTCAGTATCAAGGCGGCCTATGTGCATCTTAATCCGGTATTGGCCCAGGAATACGGCCTCAAGGAGAACGATCCCGTGGAAATATACGCTCAAAACGGTAAAAGCGCGGTATTTACGGTGAGACTGAGTAATCAGGTAGATTACGGTCAGATCTACGCGCCGTTACACTACATTGAGACGAACAGGCTCACGCCTTCCCTGTATGATCCTTATTCAAAAGAGCCTTCTTTCAAATTTGAGCCGGTACGGATTCAGAAATATGGAGGTATCCAGGGATGATACGAATACGCATTGACCGATCAAAATGTATAGGATGCCTCACCTGTGTTTCCGCCTGTATCGTATTCCATGAGGCTTCCGACAGCCGTAACCGGGTCGTTATTGACAGTTTCAACAAACCGGCTCCGATCTTCTGCCGTCATTGTACCCTTCCGGAATGTGTATACACCTGCATGACCGGCGCCATGACAAAAAACGCGGAAACCGGTTTTGTCGAACACAACCCCCGCCATTGCGCAAAATGCGGTATGTGCATCATGGCCTGCCCCTATGGGGTTTTGAAACCGGATCGCATCAGCGGCGATATTATGAAATGCGATATGTGCGGAACCAGGCGGGAAGGCCCGCTGTGTGTAGAAAAATGTCCCATGGGGGCCCTTGAACAAAGGGAGGTCTATCAATGATGGGGACGAAATATATAATCCTTGGGGCTTCCGCCGCGGGACTCAATGCCGCGTCTGCCCTGCGGGCCCGGGACCCGGAGGCTGATATCCTTTTGGTTTCCACGGATAACCGGATCTATTCCCGCTGTATCCTGCATCATTATATTGCAGGTTCACGGGATGCGAAGGGTCTTGAATTCGTAGAAGACGGATTTATCGAAAAGCACCGAATCCACTGGAAAGCGGGGATCAGCGCCCACGGGGTGGATCTTGGCGCAAAGAAGATTTTCCTCTCGGACGGAAGTCAGGAGTCCTATGACAAATTACTCATCGCCACCGGCGCTTCTACCGCCTTCCCGCCGATTGCGGGTATGAAGGAAATCCGCCGGGGCCTTTATGGGCTGCGTACGTTTGAGGATGCGCAGGCCATAAAAAGCGCGGCGGCCCAGGCACAAAACATCGCCATCCTGGGAGCGGGTCTTATCGGTATTGACGCCGCGGCAGGCATGTTGGGCTTTAACCGGCCGATCACCATTATTGAACGGACATCGCACATGCTCTCCCTCCAATTGGATGAAACCGCCGCCGCGGCCTATCAGGAGGCCTTTGCCGCCCGGGGGGTCCGCCAAATCTACGGTATCGGAGCGGAGAAGGTTCTCTTGGATGATACGGGAACCCTCACCGGCATCCTTTTGTCTCATGGAGAGACGATTCCCTGTGATATGCTTATTTGCGCTACCGGGGTTCGTTCCAATGTTCGGTTCCTCCAGGAGAGCGGTCTGGTTCTGGATGAACGGGGGCTTGCCTTCGACCATCGGGGACGAACCAGTGATCCTTCGGTGTATGGGGCGGGAGACGTGGGAGGGAAGAACCCGGTCTGGCCGAAGGCGGTGAAAGAAGGCATCGTCGCGGGAATCAACATGACCGGGGGCAACGTTCAGAT
The DNA here is from genome assembly GCA_031288215.1 of Spirochaetaceae bacterium. Classification (GTDB taxonomy): domain Bacteria; phylum Spirochaetota; class Spirochaetia; order Treponematales; family Breznakiellaceae; genus JAIRMO01. Next base: position 21,659 of record JAITRV010000023.1, read on the forward strand.
GGATGATTTTTTCGTCAGTAAGGCAACCATGAATTTCCTGGGCATCCTTACCCTGTCCCTGGGGATGCACACGGCCCCCCCTGACGAAGCCTACGTTACGGTGACGGCCCGGGAGGGGAAAAATTACAAGAAGGTGATCCATAAAGAGGGGAAGATCTATGGGGCGCTTATTCAGGGGGATCTCTCCTATGCGGGAATATTGACCCAACTCATCAAAGCCCGCATCGACATATCCCGGATTAGTAAGCCCCTCTACCGCATTGATTATTCTGATTTTTTTAACCAGACCGAAGCTCTTGAATTTGCCTTCGATTAGAGGTTTTTTGTAGAAGTTTTTTGTAGAGGTTTTTTGATTAAAGGTTCTTTGATTAGAGGTTTTTTGATTTAAGGTTTTTTAATGAGCGGCTCCTTCATGAGCGGCTTCTTAATTCTTTTTTGGTAAGGAGGATGCCAGTGACCATTTACAAGAGGAGGAAAAATACATGGGTTTTTACATATCTCCGGCAGGACTGAACCGGGTCCTCGCCCGTTTAAGGGAAGAGTATGACCTTTTTGCGCCCCGGCGGTTTGAAAGGGGACACGCCTTTTCCGGCATGGATCAGGTGCGCTACGCGCCCGTCACGGGTATTGAGGAGGTGGTCTTTGATCAGAAATCAGCCTACTCCTTCAAGGAGTGCCTGCTGCCAATCACCCAAAACCTCTTTTTCTTTACCGAAGAACAGGTCAAAGTATCGAATCCCCCTTCCAAAAGACGTATTCTGTTTCTGCGGAGCTGTGATATCCACAGCATCAAGCGGCTTGATGCGCACTATCTGGGCAACGGCAGAGAAGATTACTACTACCGCCGTATTCGTCAGGGGATCCGGATCGTTTTAATGGGATGCCGTACGCCCTTTGAAAGCTGTTTTTGTACCGCCATGGGAACAAACCGCCCGGATGCCTACGACATGTATATTGAAGCCGCTGATGACGGGTACTTGATTGATTGTAAAACCCCTGAATGGGATCGTCTTTTTGATGAGTATCCCCGGGAAACGCGGGAAGTATGTCCCGCCTTTGTAAACGAGACGACCGCCCTCACGGAAACCGTCGATGCCATCCCCGAACATCTTGGTCCTGAAGCGGCGGCCCTCCCTCTGTGGGATGAATATGACAGCCGCTGTATTAATTGCGGCCGTTGTAATTTTGTCTGTCCGACCTGCGGCTGTTATACGATGCAGGACATTTTTTTTAGTGATAACGGCAAAGCCGGGGAACGCCGCCGGGTATGGGCATCCTGCATGGTTGACGGCTTTACCGATGTGGCCGGGGGCGGTTCCTACCGGCAAAAAAACGGCCAGCGGATGCGGTTTAAGGTGCTCCATAAAATCTTGGATTTCAAAAAACGATTCGGCTATCATCTCTGTGTCGGCTGCGGCCGTTGCGATGATATATGTCCTGAATATATTTCTTTTTCCCATATTATTAACACGCTGAACCGTATCACGGCGGCATCACCGGGAACCCCCAAAGGAGGTACCATAAACCAATGAGCCATAAGGAATGCGAATCGACATTGGAATCCAACGACTATCTGCCGTTCCCTTCAGAAATCGTGGAACTGGTAAAACATACCGATACCGAATATACCTTCAGGATGTCCTATACAGGAAACGTTAAGCCGGGGCAGTTTTTTGAAATATCCATCCCCAAGGTTGGGGAAGCCCCTATTTCCGTCAGCGGCATAGGGGAAGGTACCGTGGATCTGACTATCCGAAAAGCCGGTACCGTAACCGGACATATCTTTGAATGCCGTCCGGGAGACGCCCTGTTTATGCGGGGGCCCTATGGGAACGGTTTCGATATTGAGGATTACCGTCACCGGGAGTTGTTTATTATTGCCGGCGGGACCGGTTTCTCTCCGGTTCGGGGGGTGGCGGACTATTTCTTCCGGCATCCCGGTGAAACCAAGGGACTGACGATAGCGGCGGGGTTCAAAACCCCGAAGGATATTTTATTCCGGGATGATTTCATCCGGTGGAAAACAAGAGGGCGGGTTGTCGTCACGGTGGACAGCGCCGCCGGGGACACGGCTTATCCCGTGGGGCTGGTTACCGGGTATATTCCCGTCTTGGAAATAGAAGATCCCAAAGAAGCGGCGGCTATTGTGGTGGGACCTCCGGCGATGATGCGTTTTAGTGTGGCGGGATTACTTGATAAGGGGTTTCCGGAATCGCATATTTGGGTTTCCTATGAGCGTAAAATGTGCTGCGGAATCGGTAAATGCGGCCATTGCCGGATAAACGATAGCTATGTCTGTGTTGACGGTCCGGTCTTTTTGTTAAGCCGGGCAAAAGCGCTTCTTGATTAGTACGCTTTTTGATGAGGAGAAATCGAATGGATGTCAATACGAAAAAACTCAAGAAAAATGCCTTTCGGGTTACGAAACAGCGAGGCTTAACCGCTTCCCGAATCAGGATTCCCGGAGGCCACTTAGCGGCAAATTATTTGGGAATTATTCAGGAAATTGCCGAACACTATGGCGATGGATCGGTACACCTTACCACACGGCAGGGATTTGAGATACCGGGAATCCGCTTTGAGGATATGCCCAAAATCAATGCCTTACTGCAGCCCGTGATCAGCGGGCTTGAAATCAACCAGGGGCATCCTGGGGAAGGGTACAGCGCCTCGGGAACCCGGAATATTGCGGCCTGTATTGGGAACCGGGTCTGTCCCTACGCCTGTTATGACACCACCGGTTTTGCGCAGCGGATTGAAAAGGCCGTCTTCCCCCATGATTTTCATTTTAAGATTGCCCTTACCGGCTGCCCCAACGACTGTGCCAAGGTTCGGCTTCACGATTTTGGCATCATTGGCATGACCGAGCCTCAATTTGAAAGGGATCGTTGTGTAACGTGCCGGGCCTGCATCAAAACCTGTAAGAAAAAATCCGTAGAAGCCCTTCGGGAAATCAATTACCGTCCCAGCCGTAATGAACAGCTCTGTATCGGCTGCGGGGAGTGTGTTCTGCAGTGTCCGATGGCGGCTTGGCAGAGAAGTACGGATAGGTATTACCGTCTGACCCTCTTCGGCAGAACGGGCAAACGTAATCCCCGGCTGGGAATTGATTTTATAAAATGGGTTGATGAGGAAAGTATTATCAAGATAATCGTCAATACCTATGCCTATGTGGAAAAATACATCGATCTCCATGCCCCGGGAGGAAAGGAACATATCGGATACATCGTCGATCGTACCGGTTTTGAGGAATATAAACGATGGGCGTTGAAGGATGTTACCCTGCCGCCCCGAGCGGAAGTGAACCATCCCTTGTATTGGTAACACGCTTATAGCGTGAGGATGTCCCTCGCGAACCTGTTGACGGCTTAGAGCCCGCCCCTGTCTATGGCGTCCTTTGCCGCTTGGGCGATAGTTTCACTGTATGAGGGATGGGGGAACACGGTTGCCGCGATCGCTTCCGCTGTGGCGCCGGACTGAATGCACTGCAGCGCCCAGGGGATGATCTCCGTGGCCCGGTTGCAGAAAAACTGCGCTCCGATAAGGGCGCGCTTTTCTGCATGGAATACCAGTTTGACAAAACCCCGGTCCATATTTTCCAGTACCGCCCTCCCGTTGGATCCGAAGACCCCCTTCCCCGCTCTTGCGGGTATTCCCTGCTCCGCCGCTTCCGCCAGGCTGAGTCCCGCACAGGAAATCTCCGGGACCGTGTATATGCAGACCGGTACGATCCGGCGCGGGCTTGCGGAAAGCGCGGGCGTCTTCTTGACTGATTCGGCGATACGGAGGGCGGCATAAGTCCCCTGAGCTTCCGCCGCATGGGCGAGCTGAAGGCCCCCGCAAAAAGCCCCGCCGCTTATATCCCCCGCGGCGTAAATCCCGGGGATAGAACTCATCAGGGTATCATCGAGGCGGATAAACCCCTTGTCCGTTAATGCGGGGATCAGGCCCGGCGCAAAGAGGGCCCCGGCATCGGGCTTTCTCCCCGCCGCCATGAGTATGGCGTCCGCTTCCACTGCATCTTGCCCGCCGGGAGGCCGGCTGGAGAACACGACCCGGAACGCGCCCCGCGCTTCCTCAATGGCTTCGATCCGTGAGCCGGTCAGGATCTTTACCCCCCGCTTCTTAAACTGCAGGGCAAGGTTCTGGCCGATTTCCCTGTCCATCGCGGCAAGCAGCGAGGGAAGGGCTTCAATGATCGTAACTTCGCTGCCAAAGGCGCTGTAGGCGGCGGCGAATTCGACCCCGATAACTCCGCCGCCGATGATGGCAAGCCGCGGCGGAATTCCCGCCGACGGCCCGTGGGGGAATAAAGCGCCATTTGAAAAAATTCCCTCCCCGTCCAGAACATCATCGCTGGTATACACGCCGCAGCGGTCATTTCCCGGTATGGGGAGCCGCGCCGCCGCCGTACCGGCGGCAAGCAGGATTGCCCGCGCCCCGATGCACTGCCCCTCACCGCCCGCGCCCCGGATCGACACGCGGCCCGGCTCCTCGATCCGGGCTTCACCGGCTTCGATACGGACCCCTGCCTTGAGGAGGGCGGCGGTCTGGTTTTTTCTCAGGCTTTGTACAACCCGGTTCTTCCAGCCGGCAAGGCGGAAAAAGTCGAATCCCGGCGGCCCCACGGAAAGGCCGTAGCGTTCCCCCTCCCGAATATCCCGCAGCAGTTCAGCGCCCCGGAGAAAGACCTTCGTGGGGATACAGCCCCGGTTAAGGCAGGTCCCGCCTATGTCCGCCTTTTCAGCCAGGCAGACGCTTAATCCCAGAGAACGGGCCTTGAAGGCCGCCGAAGCTCCCGCCGGCCCGGATCCGATAATAACAAGATCAAATTGTTCCATGTGTGGTTTCCTTACAGAGGGGTGTAACCGGTTCAAATACCATGGCGGCAATATCGCCGGCGTATCGCCGGAATTCACTCCCCGCGGGATAGGCCGCCGTCAGTTTTTCTGTCAGAACCTCCGGATTAAAATCGGCTCCTTTAAGCCGTTCCGCCGCGTCAAGAATAAAATCGCTGTCCATGGCATCGGAAAAGATATGAGCGGCGGCGATACGGTTTTCCTTCACCTCAAAATGCAGTTCCACCCCGCCCCAGGGGAAACGGCGTACCGCCTTAAACCGGAAACGCGGGTTTTTGCCGTACTTCCACTCCGGTGAGGAAAACCGCGCTTCAAGGTCCTTCATCCGTTCCCCGCTTCCTTCAAAGAGATCCGGCGGAGACTCCCGCGGCATCTCTGCCGCCGGTATTTCCGCGCTCATACCGTAGACTTCGTCAAAAGCGGCGCAGAGGCTCTTGATAAGGGCCGGAATGGTAAGACCCGGCTGACAATCCCCCAGGTTCACCATGCGGCTCCGTACGGATTCTACGCCCTTGCTTTGGATTTTGTCGGCGGACACCGAGAGGTAGCGGCCCGCCGCGCTCAGATCGGTCCGCACCAGCAGGGTACCGTGATGATAGGCGTTCTTTCCGGCCCGGTAGAAGGCATTGCCGGAGAATTTGCGGCCGTCGGTCTCAATATCGTTGCGTCCGGTCCGTCTCGCGTCGATCCCAAGATTTCTGACCGCCCTCAGAATCACTTCGCTCTGCCGTTCCAGGTCGTAGTCTTCCCGGGGCATGAGAAAGGTAAAGTTAAGATTCCCCGCATCGTGAAACACCGCGCCGCCCCCGGAAAGGCGGCGGGCCAGGAAACCCCCGTCCCGTTCCAGTTCTTCTATCCGGCATTCGGCCCAGGCGTTTTGATTCCGCCCGATAACCACGGTCCGGTGGTTTTGCCACAGGTAGAAGATACAGGTCTCGGGGGGAACCTTTTCCAGCAGGTACGCTTCCCGGGCGATATTCCGGTACGGGTTGGTAGTCCCGGTACGGACAACAATACCCCGGCGTATCATGGTGCGGTATAGCGCAGTACCGGCTGCCGCGCGGCTTTTGCCTCATCGGGACGTCCGATAACCGTATTCCTCGGCGCCGCATGGAGGCTTTCCCTGTCCTCCTGGATTTGCCGGTAAATAGACAAAAATGCCGCCGCCGCCTCGTCCAGGGTCTCCTTCGATTCGGTCTCCGTGGGTTCCACCATGAGGGCCTCGTGGACGATGAGGGGAAAGTAGATGGTCGGCGGATGCATCCCCCGGTCCTGGAGGGCTTTGGCGACATCCAGGGCGGAGACCCCATGGGAAGCCTTGAGTTTTTCCAGGGAGATGACGAACTCGTGCATACAGGGCCCCGGATATGCGGGGGGAAATTTATCCCGCAGTTTTTCCATCAGGTAGTTGGCGTTGAGTACCGCGTTCCGGGCTACTTCGGGAATATTTTCCCTTCCCAGGGAGAACAGGTAGGCCAGGGCCTTCACGATGACGAGAAAGTTTCCCCGGAAGGCCCGTACCCGGCCTATGCTGAGGGACGGCCCTGCCTCCGGCGAAGGGAGCGCCGCGGCACGGCAGGTCCCCGAGAGGGGCAGAAAGGGCGTGAGGAAACTTTTGCAGCCGATGACGCCGGAACCCGGTCCGCCGCCGCCGTGGGGGGTGGAGAAGGACTTGTGCAGGTTAAAATGAATGACGTCAAAACCCATATCGCCGGGACGCACGATGCCCATGACGGCGTTGAGGTTTGCCCCGTCGTAGTAGGTAAGTCCTCCCGCATCATGGACGATTCGGGTAATTTCAAGGATATTGGGATCGAAGATCCCCGCCGTATTGGGATTGGTGAGCATGAGGGCCGCCGTATCAGGCCCCACGGCGGCCTTCAGCGTCTCAAGGTCCACACAGCCGTCAGGCCCGGAGGGGACATTCACCACCGAAAACCCCGCCATGACCGCGCTGGCGGGATTGGTGCCGTGGGCGCTGTCGGGGACGATGATTTTCGTGCGGGCCGTGTCGCCCCGGTTCTGGTGGTATGCCTTGAAGAGGAGCAGCCCGGTGAATTCGCCATGGGCTCCCGCCGCGGGCTGGAAGTTCATGGCGTCCATCCCGGCTATTTCGCAGAGGTATTGGGCGGCAAGGTCCAGAACCTTGAGACAGCCCTCCAGGGTATGTTCCGGCTGGAGGGGGTGAACGCCGGTGAAACCGGGAAGGTCCGCCAGTTCTTCGTTTATCTTGGGGTTGTATTTCATGGTACAGGAACCCAGGGGATAAAACCCGTCATTCACCCCGAAAACCCGTTTTGCCAGGGCGCTGTAATGCCGGGATATCTGGTTTTCGTCCAGGCTGGGAAGGCGGAGGGGCGTTTTCCGCGCCGCCTGGGGGGAGAGGGGAGCGTCAGGCACGTCGCAGGGGGGAAGCACGGAACAGCCGACGCCAGGTTTGCTTTTTTCAAAAATCAATTTCATCGTATACCTTCCTCAAGGAGCCTTTTCAGTGTATCGATTTCCGCTTTGGTGTTAAGTTCCGTAACACACCAGAGGAGGCGGTTGCCGGGCAGGGGATAGCCGCCCAGGATGCCGTGACCTTCAAGAAGGCGGAGGGTCTTTTCCGTATCAGGACATTGGGTCACAAATTCGTTGAAGAACTCGCCGTTGAAAACAAGCGAAAAACCGGGAATCGAGGAGATCTGTTGTGCCCCGTAGACCGCCTTGGCATGACACTGCCTGGCGGCCTCTGCAAAACCCGCCGATCCCATGACGGTAAGGTATACCGCCGCGGTCAGGGCGCAGTGGGCCTCGTTGGAACAGACGTTGCTGGAAGCCTTCTCCCGGCGTATATGCTGTTCCCGGGCCTGGAGGGTCAGTACAAAAGCCCGTTCCCCCCTGGTATCGGTGGTTTCGCCGACGATCCTCCCGGGGAGTTTTCGCATCAGGGGACTCTTACAGGCCATAAACCCCAGGTAGGGCCCGCCGAATGCCAGGGGCATTCCCAGGGGCTGTCCTTCGCCCACCGCGATATCCGCGCCGCAGGCGCCGGGGCTTTCCATGATCCCCAATGACAGGGGGTTAACCCCTTCAACCAGGAGGGCCTTCGCGGCATGGACAATGGCGGCAGCCCTGGGAGCGTCTTCGATAAGGCCGAAGAAGTTCGGATTCTGAAGGTAAAAACAGGCGGCGCTTTTATCGCTGCCTATTTCCTTTTCCAGGGCGGCCAGATCGGTCCTGCCGTCCTCCCCTGGGGGAATGAGGGTAACCGGAAGCCCATAGGCCCAGCAGTAGGTCCGGATCGTTTCAATGACCTGGGGATGCGCCGAAGCGGAAACATACACCCGGTTCTTCCCCCGATCGCGGCACATATTTATCCCCTCCGCCGCGGCGCTGGCCCCGTCGTAGATTGAGGCGTTGGAAACATCCATTCCCGTAAGCTCGCCGATCATGCTCTGATATTCAAAGATGGACTGGAGCAGGCCCTGGCTCAGCTCGGCCTGATAGGGGGTATAGGCGGTAATGAAACTCTCATGGGAACAGATCCGTTTAACCACCGCGGGTATGTAATGGCGATAGGCTCCGGCCCCCCGGAACATTACCGGGAAAACCTTGTTTTCCTCCGCCAAGGCGCCAATCTTCCGGGCGGTCTCCAATTCCGCCATACCCGCGGGAAGGCGCAGTTCTTTAAGCCGCATTTTCTCAGGAACCGCCGCGAAAAGTTCATCCACCGATTGTTTGCCTATGGCCTTAAGCATCTCCCGGCGATCCGCGTCGGTATTTGGAATATAGGAGCCCATAGTTACTCCTGGGGGAGCAGCGAACGGTATGCTGCCGCGGAGATCAATTCGCCCCCGGCGATAGTTCCCGTTCCGCGGATGAGCCAGGCCTCGTAGGGCGATTTATTTATCAATTCGGGAGACGACAGGATTTCTTCGTTTATTTCCTTCACGGAACCGTTTATGGGGCTGAAAATATCAGACACCCCTTTGACGGATTCCACATCCGCAAAGGAAACGCCGGCCGTTAAAGGGTCCCCCGCTTGGGGAAGGTTGACAAATACAATATCCCCCAATTCCTCCTGGGCATAATCGGTCAATCCTATTTCGATAATTCCCCCTTCCAGGATCTTCACCCACTCGTGGGTATTGGTATACTTGAGATTCTCCGGTACGTTCATAGTTCATTTCTCCTTGAAAAATAGTTATTCAGCTTTGGTATAGAACGGCAGGGGATGGATTTCAGCCTCGATCCATCTGCCCCGCACGTCAACTTTTACGGCGGTTCCCGGTTTGGCAATGGCGGCGTCCACCAGGGCCATGGCAAAGGCCCCTTTCAGCCAGGGGCAGAAGGTACCCGAGGTCGTTTTTCCTGCCGCCTTTTCCTGAAAAAACACGTTCTCCTGTTCCCTGATTATACCCCGGCCGGTAACACGAAGGCCGGTCCTGATCCGTAAGGGCGTTTCTTTTCCGGCCAGGGCTTTCTTTCCGATAAAATCGGGTTTGTCCATTTTGACCGCAAAACCCAGGGCGGCCTCAAAGGGCGTCACGGTGTCATCCATTTCGTGACCGTAAAGAGGCATGGCCGCCTCCAGCCGCAGGGTGTCCCGGGCCCCAAGGCCGCAGGGCATGAGGCCTGCCGCTTTCCCCGCCTCAAGGAGGCGCTCCCAAAGGCCTTCGGCGTTTTCCGGGGAACAATAAAACTCAAATCCCGTCTCGCCGGTATAGCCGGTCCGGGACACGATACAATCGATTCCCGCGACATTCCCCTTTTCGATCAGGGTATAGTATTTTTCGGGGATGGTCTTTGAAAGGGAGGCGAGTATGGCTGGGGAAGCGGGCCCCTGAAGGGCAATCTGAGCAAGGGAGTCGGAAATATCTTCAAAGGAAACCGAGGGCCCTTCAAGGCGCTCCTTAATCCAGGCGGCGTCCTTGTCCCGGTTCGCCGCGTTTACCACCAGCATATACCGATCCGCTTCCATTTTACAGACCACCAGGTCATCAACAATCCCGCCCGCCTCGTTGCACAGCAGGGTGTAGCGGACCCGGCCTATACCCATATCGGTAAAATCATTGCTCAGTATACGCTGGAGATTGGACAGGGCATCGTTGCCCCGGATAACCAATTCGCCCATGTGGGAAACATCAAAAAGACCGGCGCATTTCCGCACCCCGTTATGTTCGGCAATAACGCCCTGCTCATACTGTACGGGAAGCAGATAGCCCCCAAAGGGAACGAGCTTCCCACCGTGATCTGTATGCCATTGATACAGGGGAGTTTTCTTTTCCAAATCAGCCTCCTTCAGAAGAATAGACGCTCAACCCCATTGGAAACCCGTCCCAGCCGCCCTCAGACTGCTGTTCTTGTTTCGATGGAATCAGGCTAAACCCCGTCACCCCCTATGAGGGCTCGATGGTTCAGCCACAAGAAGCCCGACAATCGGGCTTCTTATGCGCTCCGTCTATTAACCTGAAAGATTCTTTCCCGTAAAACGCCGGGAAATTGCCTCTTCGGTGTCTTGATGATAAATAAAAGTGCCCCTCCCATTTATAATCAAGCCTTTTCGGAGTTTCGTCGGAATCCGGTACTTTTGCCTGAGAGTTTTTCGCATTTGCCCCTTCGGCGGCAGGAGCCGGAAGTCTCAACCCGGTTTACTGCCCTCTCCCGAATTCGTCATCCGTATGAGGATAATTGTAATACGGAATATAAAAAAGTCAAGCCGTCG
>JAITRV010000037.1 GCA_031288215.1 Spirochaetaceae bacterium
GATCCCCGCCATTTGTTTCCCTTTCCCGTCCCGGCGGTAGTGCAGAATCCGACGGCCCTGGGGACCCAGGCCGGGGAGCTGATGCTCAAGCGGCTGCAGTGGGCCATAAAGAATCCCACGCCGAAAATAGTGATGTTGGATACTGAATTAATTTCCAACTGAATGAACCGATCCATCATACATCATACGTTGCGGATCACCACCCCGCCGGCCGCAATTTCCCCCGTTTGTATTTTTTTTCTGCGTTTTCTTGACACGCCGGGGTAAGTATATTACTATTTAAAGTAGTTCTTTACGATCTGTCAGAGATCACGGGCTAAGGTCATGGGTGGTTATGGGCCGGTACGGAATTTTCTCCCGAGGGGAGCGCGCCTGAGCGTCGCGCTGCTTTCCGTATGTCTACCCCCCACCCTGCACACCGTCTAATTTTCCGTCTTTTTCTTCACTTTTCCGCGCATCGGCTGTTTTTTTCTTCATTATTATCCCACGTACCCAAGAGGAGGAGTCATGAAACCATCCTATCCCTATAAACCGGCCCTCGCGGCCCTCTCCCTGGCGCTGGCGGCCCTGCTCCTGGCCACCTGTCCCAATCCCGCCATATCCGGCGGCGCCCCCGCCGGGGAATCCGGCGGCGCCGATATCCCCGCGGGCACGGGACTGGCGGTGATACAACTGGAGGGCGTGGGCGGCGGGAATGCCGTCCGTACCGCCGTTCCGGATCATATCGACGGCTACCTCTTTATCCTGAGTTTTACCGCCGCCGGAAAGACCGATGTGGAACTGGAACTGTCGTCGTCGGGCGACACGAGCGTTACGGTGCCCCTGGAGCAAGGAACGTGGAACCTGACCGTCGACGCCTATACCACCGGTCCCGGCTCGGACTTCACCTTCAAGAAGGGGGAGACCGTCTCGATAACCATCAAGGCGGAAACCACCACGGTCTTTAGCGTGTACATGGAACTGGACACCGACTTCAGCGGCACGGGAACCCTGACCTACGAGATCGAGGTTCCCGCCTCGACCCGGGGCTGGCTGGGGCTGTACCCCCTGGACGTTCCGGAATTTTCAGGCGACGTCTTCGGCCTCGATTCGACCGTTACCACCGACGATACACTTGAGCGCGATATTTCAAACCCGAAGGAGGACGCCGCCGCCATCGTCACCAGCGCCGCCAGTGCGCCGGACGGTATTCCCCTTCCCGGCGGGACCTACCGGGCGGTCATAGACCTCTACAACGAGGGGGCCAACAAGTTCGCCGTGTATTCCACCATCGTGCATATTTACAAGGGCCAGGCTACCCCCCTGAACCGGCGTTTTACCCTTGAAGGCAATTTCGCCGACTGCCCCCCGGTGGTGGGGGAAACCGGGACCTCCCTGGCTGCCAAGCTGAACGCGGCCTTGGCTTCCACCGAAGCGGACTGTACCATCGTCCTGGAGGGCAATGAATACTACTTTCCCCCCTATGACTTCAGCGGGCTATCGGGGGACAAGACCATCACCATCAGGGGCAACGGCAAGACGATCCAATTGGGCAGCGTGGAGAGTATCCTTTTTACCCTGCCTTCCGGCCTTACCCTGGTGTTGCATGATGTAACGCTCCGGGGACTTGCCCAGTCCGGCTCTAGCACCGCCAGCCTGGTACGGGTGGAGGACAAGGCAATCCTGGAACTGAGGGCCGGTTCCCGCATTACCGAAAGTCGCGCCTCCTCCGGCGGCGGGGTGTATGTCGGCGGAACCCTCGCCATGATCGGCGGAGAAATCAGCGGCAATTTCGCCTCCTCCGGGAAGGGGGGCGGGGTGTATGTCTTCACCGGCGGAACCTTTACCCTGAGCGGCGGCGCGGTCAGCCGCAATCAAGCCTCCGTTGGCGGCGGGGTGTATGTCGACAACGGCGGAACCCTTACCCTGAGCGGCGGCGCGGTCAGCCGTACCGCCACGGGTAGCGGGGTGTGTGTCAACGGCACCGGAGACTTTACCATGAGCGGCGGCGCGATCAGTTACAATCGCGCCGCCGGCGCCGGCGGCGGGCTGGATTTTAGGGGTACCGGAGGCTCCCTGCTGAGCGGCGGCACGGTCAACGGCAATTCCGCAAGCTCCACCGGCGGCGGGATATATGTCAACGGCAGAACCGTTACCATGACCGGCGGATCGGTCGGCGCCAATACCGCCGCCGCCTCCTCCGGCGGCGGGGTGTATGTCGAAAGCGGAGGAACCTTTATCAAGCAAGGAGGGGGGACCATTTACGGGTCTGACGGCGGTACCTTGAAGAACACCGCCCAATCCGACAGTAAAGGCCACGCGGTCTATGTTTCTTCCGGCTCCAAGAAACGCAGTACCACGGCGGGACCCGCCGTGGACCTGGACAGCGCGACGGCCGGAGCGGCGGGCGGCTGGGACTAAAAACAGGGCCGCCTTCGGTGAGGCGCGGCGGGGGCCTGTTCCCGGACATCCCCCGTGCCGGAGGACCGGCATGGGGCTATCCGGCGGCCTGTAATGTGGAGTATAATCAATGAATGGAAAAGAAAAACCCGGACGGACCGGCGCAATTTTGGCGGGAATACGAAGAACGCTATGGAGAGAACGTCCACGCCTATGTTTTGGGCCGCTACCTTTCCGGCTGGGAGGAATATGAAGGGCCCCTCTGGGGACTCCTCATCGCCACCGGCGGAGGCTTCCGGTTCCACCACTTCCCCCATGAGAGCTGGCTCACCGCCCTGTCCCGGGTCGCCCGGGGGGATAAGGGCCCGGAGGAAAAGACCATCTTCATCCCCCGGGACCGGATCTGCTCCGCCGAACTCTACCGGGAGAAAAGCCTGCTGAAACGGATTCTCCTCGCATCCCCGCCCCTGCTGATCCTCCGATACCGGAAGGAAGCGGGGGAGGGCGAGACCGCAACCCTCCGGGCAGAGACCGAAGAAAAAGCCGCCGCCCTGCTCCCCTTCCTTCATCCGAACGCATAAGGCGTCGTGACGGGACGGCGTTAGGAGGAGGGAGGCGGGGGGCCGGGGACGGCTATGGGGTATTCCCCGGTGAAACAGCCCAGGCAGTAGCCTCCCTCCCCGTTCAGGGCCTCCAGAAGACCCTCCACGGAGATAAAGGCCAGGCTGTGGGCCCCCAGGGAGTCGCAGAGTTCTTCCACGCTGCTGCCGTTGCTGATCAGATCCTTGCGGTGGGGGGTGTCAATGCCGAAGTAGCAGGGAAACCGCACCGGCGGGGAGCAGACCCGGATGTGCACCTCCCGGGCACCGGCCTTCTTCAAAATGGCCACCAGGCGCCGGCTGGTGGTCCCCCGGACGATGGAGTCGTCGATGATCACCACCCGCTTGCCCGTAACTTCCCGCTGGATCACGTTATGCTTCACCGACACGGCCTTTTCCCGCAGGGCCTGATTCGGGGCGATAAAGGTCCTCCCCACGTACTTGCTCTTCACGATTCCCAGGCCGAAGGGGGTGCCCGTGGCCCGGCCGTAGCCAATCGCCGCGGGGATCCCCGAATCGGGCACCCCGATCACCAGGTCCGCGGCGACCGCCGATTCCCGCCCCAGGATTTCCCCCGCCCTGACCCGGGAGCCGTAGACATCCACCTGGTCGATCACGCTGTCGGGCCGGGCAAAGTAGACGTACTCGAAGGCGCAGACCGCCCGGCGGGTTTTTTCGCTGAAGGTAAAGTTCAGGACCTGCTCCCGGTTGATGATGATGAGTTCCCCGGGGTCCAGGTCCCGGACGAACTCCCCCCCCACCGCGTCGATGGCGCAGGATTCGCTGGCCAGGACCCAGCCGTCGCTGAGTTTCCCCAGGCAGAGGGGCCGGATGCCGTTGGGGTCCCGGGCGCCCACCAGGGCGTCGTCGGTGAGGACCACCAGGGCGTAGGAACCCTTGATGAACTTGATCGTATCGGTGAGGGCCTTTTCCAGCCCCTTCTTGTAATTTTTGGTGATCAGGTTCACGATCACCTCGCTGTCGCTGGTGGAGGTGAAGCCCACCCCGGCGTCTTCCAGCAGTTCCCGGACCACGTCGGCGTTGGTCAGGGTGCCGTTATGGGCCACGGCGATGGACCCCAGCTTGGAGCGCTTGATAAAGGGCTGGGCGTTCTCGATGATGCTGGAACCGGAGGTGGAGTAGCGCACATGGCCCACCCCGGCGGAACCGGTGAGCTGGCCGAGGATTTCGGGGCCCAAGACGCTTCCCACCAGCCCCATCCCCTTCCGGCACTCCATGACCTTATTCCGGACCACCGCAACCCCGGCGCTCTCCTGCCCCCGGTGCTGCAGGGACAAAAGGCCGGAATAGATCAGGGAAGCCGCCTCCTTTTCCGGGTCCTCAAGGAAGACCCCGAAGACGCCGCACTCCTCCCGGAGTTTGTCCCCTTCCTCCCGGTTATCCTGCTCAGCCTCATTATCGCGCCTCATCATCGCGCCTCCTCCTGCTTCCGGATCACTGCCCGGGGGCATCACCTCGAATCATCCATCGACGGCGCGCTTATGCGGGAAAGAATTTCGACATAGGCTTCCTTCACGCTGCCCAGGTCCCGGCGGAAGCGGTCTTTGTCGAGCTTTTCGTTGGTCTTTGCGTCCCAGAACCGGCAGGTGTCCGGGGAAATCTCGTCCGCCAGAACCAGCCGTCCCGGCTTCCCCGGGGTCCAGCCGAATTCAAGCTTGAAATCGATGAGCCGGATCCCCCGGGAGAGGAAGAAGGCCGAAAGGATGCCGTTTACCCGGAGGGCGATATCCCGGATTTCCTCGATTTCCTCAAAGGAGGAAGCCCCGATGGCCACCGCATGGTAGTCGTTGATCAGCGGATCCCCCAGGGCGTCGTCCTTATAGGAAAGCTCAAACACCGTGGTCTTGAGGGCCGTCCCCTCGGTAAGCCCCAGCCGCTTTGCCATGGACCCCGCGGCGGTGTTCCGGATTATCACCTCCAGGGGAATGATCCGCACCTTCTTGCAAACCATGTCCCGGTCGTTGATCCGCGCGACAAAGTGGGTGGGCACGGCGGCTTCTTCCAGGAGTTCAAAAACCCCCGAGGCGATCCGGTTGTTCAGAACCCCCTTGTCCTCGATGAGGCCCTTTTTTTCCCCGTTGAAGGCGGTGGCGTCGTCCTTGTAATGGATGACCACGAAGTCCTCCCGGCCCTCGACGGCAAAAACCTGTTTGGCCTTTCCCTCATAGAGGAGGGGCCCCCGCCGGATATCCGGGGGGACGGCCTCCTTCCGGTATTCGCTCATAATTCCACTCCTTCGTTATCCCCAACAAAGCGGGCCTTTATCCCCTCCCAATGGGCCGCCAGGGCTTCCCGGAGGGGCGGGTATTTGAGGGCAAGGATACGGCAGGCCAGGTATGCGGCGTTGGCGGCGTTGTCCAGGCCCACCACAGCCACCGGCACGGGCCGGGGCATCTGAACCATGGAGAGCAGGGCGTCCAGACCCCCAAGCCCCCCGGCGGCGATAGGCACGCCGATGACGGGAATCAGGGTAAGGCTGGCGATCACGCCGGGCAGATGGGCCGCGAGTCCCGCCCCGGCGACGATTACCTCGGTCCCGCCGGCCTCCAGGGCCGCCACCGTCTCCCGGAGCAGTTCCGGCGTCCGGTGGGCGGACAGGATGTGGGAAGAAAACTCCACCCCCAGTTCCCGAAACACCTCCGCGGCTTTTTTCATGACCCCCTTATCCGAGGGGGACCCAAAGATTAAAGCGGCTTTCATATTATGAAGAAAATACCATATCCCCCGGATGAGAACAAGCCCCAGGGATACCCCGGCGGGGATACCCCGGAGGCTGGTCCTCCCGGCACGGGCCGGCATGGGGGGATCAGCCGGGGGGTCCTGGCGGCTGGGAACACATGGGTCCCCCCAAAGGTCCCTCCCATGTGTTCCCCGCCAGAACAACGGCGCCCGTAGGGCGTCGCGGTGAGCAGGCGACCGGGCGTGGGGCCCGGCAGAGGCCGCCGCTGGGTATAAGGTTTCAGGCCCCGTGACACCCCCCTACGCCGTTTTCTCCCCCCCATGCCGGCCCGTGCCGGACGTTTCCGGCGGGGTCTCCCCGCTGTTGCCGGTGTGAGCCTGGTCCCGCAGCCGGGTGCGGCTGCCTTGGCCGGTTGCGCTTCGGTGCCAGGCACCAAATTGGCTGCTAGGCGTCAGCCGCCAAAAGCCCCCCGGCGACCCCGCGGCAGGTTCCGCTCTTGCCCAACTCTTTTGGAAGAAACCAGGGCTCCTGCATTTACTTTTTTTCATACTTTTTTATGAGATAATCGTCTTGGTACCTTGATTACTCCCAATGACTCGATAGAGCCAAAGAAATTTAACCACGGACCACACGGACAAACACGGACAAATACATGAATTTCAAACAACAAGTCCGTGTTGGTCCGTGTGTGTCCGTGGTTTTTTCCTCTTTTTGGTGCCTGGCACTCTTTTTCAGGTCTGACGTGGTTCTTCTTCTT